>ONWY01000075.1 GCA_900321665.1 uncultured Eubacteriales bacterium | reverse complement strand
CGCCGCCCGCGGCGCTGACCAAGCCATCGACCATATAGGTGTTGTGAAGCCCCATGCGCAAGCACAGGTAGTGGAATAAGTAATTGTACTCGTAGCACGAGCCGGTCGAGCCGTAGTTTTCCAACATCTGGAGCACCACGCGCTCGGAGTAGGTATTGTAGGAGCTGCTGCCCTTTGCACCGAGCGAGCCGTTATTCTTAAACTGCTCGGTTGCCACATAGCGGTAGGCGAAGCGCACCTTATCATATAAGTAATAGGTGGAATCGGGGCCGCACTTAATCTTTTTGAGGATGCGGTCGAGCGCGTCATTCAAGCGCGGGCAGCCGGTGGAGCCGGGCTTGCCGACCTTCACCTTGTAATTGAGCAGGTATTTGATATTCGGGTTCGCGCCAACCTTCGGGGTGGTGTAGAGCACCTTGGTGCTGCTCCACTTGCCGTAAATCTTCCCGCTGCCGACAGTTCTGTAGGTGCGCACCGCCACGCGGTAGCAAACACCCGGTATGAGGTTGAGCGTGTAGCTCGTACTGCTCTTGGCAACGCCCTGCATGCGGAAGCGGTCAAAATTATCGCTCGAGGAGTAGATAATTTGGTAGCCGGTAAAGTTGCTGTAATCCGCGGCAGTCCACTTCATCGTGATTTTGCCCACATCGTTGGAAACCGCGCTCTTTAAGGTGATAGCCCCCATCACCGGTTTGCAGGTGATGTAGCTCGAGAGCTGCGAGTAGTAGGTCTTTTGATAGGTGACATATGCCTTCGCGCGGTAGGTGTCCTTGTAAGCGACATTAGAGGTTTTGATGGCGATGGACTTTGTGAAATTCTTGTAAAACTCGTACTTATCCTTCGCGGCATTGTACTTGTACAGCGCGTAACCGTGAACCGTGCCGGAAACAACATTGCCGGTGATGGTGTAGCCCGTATCGGTGCACTTGTAGCTGAGTGTCGGCACCATCGGCGCCAAGTAGCGTGTCAAAACCTGGCTCTTGGCAAAAATCTTGCCGCTTTTGTTGTACGCGACAACCTGGATTTTATGCTTAATGCCCGCGGTGTAGGGGTCGGTGGTGAAGGTATAGGAGTGCGCGGCATTAATTGCTTTAACGCCATCATACTTGCCATCGACATAGACCGCGAATTTCGTAGCGCCGCTGTCATAATCCCACCATACCTTATAGTAGTTATTATATGCCTTCGCTTCAATGTTCAGCGCCGGCACGGCAAAGCCCTCCACGGCAAACGCAAAGCAGCCGAAAACGGTAAGCAGTGCCAATAGTAAGCTGATACCTCTTTTCACTCTATCACCTCTTTAACATCAGGAGTATTGTAAACACACTTTGTGAATAAATGCTTTTGAAAATGTAAAAGAATTGTAAATCTTTATTTCACAACCACACTGCGGTTGTCGCTGACCTTGTAATCTGCCGCAATGCCGGAGGCGGAAAATGCCCTGACAAGGTAGGTATACTGCTTGCCGGAGGCGAGGTTTTTGAAGCGGTAAGCCGTTGCCGTGGTCTGCGCCAGGCGCTGATATTTGCCGCTTGCCTTGTCGTAGGCATATACGCGGTAAAATGCCGCATACGGCACCGCGCTCCACTTGATATCCACCACACCCTTCGCGGCGGAAGCAAGGCTGAAGGCTGCCTTCGCAATCGGTGTGACCACCTTCTTGCAATTTGCCGCAGAGAAGCTGCTGCCCTCGCCGTTTGCCCGATAGGCTCTGACAAGGAAGGCATATTCCCTGCCGCCCTGTGCCGCGGTGTAGGTATATTCATTTTGCTGTGTATTGACTAAAGCGGTGTATTTTTTGCTCTCGGTATCGTATAAAAAGACCTTGTAATATGCCGCGCCCTTGTCGGCAGACCAGGAAACGCGGATGTGCTCCGCATCCGTCGCCTTCAGTGTGAAGGCGGGCTTGGCAAGCCTTGTGGTGATGGAGCGGTGGTCGGCTGCCGTGTAGGCACTGCCCCAGCCGCCGTTAATAAAGGCTCTGACCAAGTAGGTGTGCGCGCTATTGCCCTCGAGGTAGCCGTGCTCCCAAGCGGTGGCTGTGGTCTGCGCAAGCCTTTCATACTTCCCGCTTGTCGGGTCATAGGCATACACTCTGTAAAAATCGGCGCCTGCCACCTTGTTCCAGCTCAGCTTGACACTGTAGGAATAAGCGGCAAGGGTTAGCTGCGGCTTCACGGGCACGCTGTGGAACAGCTGCACATCGGCATCGGTATAGCTGCTGCCGTTGCTGTTATCCGCAAAGGCGCGAATGAGCAGGTGGTTGGTGCTGCCGCTCTTTAAGCCGCCGAGGGTGTAGGCAGTCTCGGTCACCTGCGCCAAGCGCTCGTATTTCTTAGTCTGTGTATCAAAGGAATAAATTCTGTAAAAATTCGCGCCGGTGACCTTGCTCCAGGTAAAGCTCAGGCTATTCTCGCGCGCATCGCTCAAGCGCAGCCGGGGTTTATCGGGCAAGGTGGTGCAGCTTTCATTATCTGCGGTAGTGTAATCGCTCCCCTGCGTGGTGCTGAAAGCGCGCACCAGGAAAGTATACTGCGTGCCGCCTTTTAAGCCGGTAACGGTAAAGGAGGTAGCACTTGTCTGCGCCAACCTGTCATAGGCTTTCGTTGCGGGGTTGTAGCTGTAAACGCGGTAATACGACGCCCCTGCCACACTCTTCCAAGCGACCTTCACGCTGTTTTGCCCCGCGGTGAGCGAAAAGGCGGGCTTATCAACCGCGCCGCCTGCGGAAGCATAGTAGAAATTCAAGTCGGTATTGGTGCCCTTCGGGTAAGAGAGCAGCTTCATTTTCGCACCCTTCGGGATTTTTGCCAAGGAGGCATAGTTTGTCCCTTCACCCGCGCGCAGGTTGAGCCCGTCTGCCAGCGAGGTACCGGCACTCGCGCCGGTAAAGTTCACATACTGCGCGCTGACATAGCCTGTCCTGCCGCCGTATGCCACTTGAATCCAAGCCGCCGAGGGCGCGCCGCAGCAGCCCTGCACATTGCCGCCGCCGTATTGCCAATAGCGGTACACCGGGTGCTTGTTCGGCCAATAGCTTCCGGCGGTGGAATTGGTGGTGTAGTAAGCATTCCACAGCTCGTAGTCCTTTGCCAGGAAGGTATCGGCATTGTATTGGTAGGTAAAGAAGCCGGAGGAGGAATACAGCCCCGCCTTGTAGCCGGCTTTTTTGACAGTGTCGCAAAACGCAATCACATTTTTGGTCATCTTGGTTTTATTGAGCGCACCGCTTGCCCAGGCGTAATCCAGCCTGCCATCGGCAACCTCGGCAAATTCGTAATCGAAGAATATCGGCAGCGAGAGCTTGTAGCCCTTGACCCGCTTGAGCGCATAGTTTGCCTCGGCAATCGCTTCGGTGGTGTTGAGCGCTTGGGAATAGATGTAAACGCCCACCTTCACACCGGCTTCAATCGCGCCATCCATATTATCGTAAAAATACTTATCCTCCACCAGATTACCGGCTTTACCGTAGCCGCGGTAGCCGACGCGCACAATGGCTTCGTTGATACCAAGCGCCTTGATTTTGTACCAATTGATAAGCCCGTTGTGCTCGGAAACATCAATCATATCGCGCACTTGGGTTCCGGCAAAGTTGCCGTAGTGCGTGTAGGTCTTGCCGGTAAACTTACTCTTGGTAGTGAAACTTGATGCAGCATAAGAAAGCGTAACTGCACTCAAAGTCGTGACAGCCGCCAATAAAAAGCTGATAAAGATTTTGGTTATTTTTCGCATAATCTCACCGTTTTCATTTTTTTCTTACATTGTATTAAATTCCACTGCCCTTCGTCAATGTAAAATAAAGGCAATCGTGGAGCAGTTTTGCCTGTGCTCTCGGCAGGTTGCCCTGCCGAGAACATAAAAGCGACAGATTAATAATCCATAATCAGCGGCTCTTCACACGGCGGAATCTTGAGGGTGGTATCGAAGGAAGCATCCTCGGTGATGGAGTACATATCGTAATCATCATCGGTCAAAGAGGTCTTGAACTTGCTCAAAATTCTCTCCAAATCCTTGTAGGCATTCTCCATGATATCATCCAAAGAATCGGTGGAATGGAACTCGGGATTTCTCGGCTCAACCCACTCCTTGTGGTCGAGGTTGAAATAATCGTAGTCGGTCATCGGCTCCGGGTAAACGAAGAAGCACTTGCCAATCGGGCCCTGCTTTTTCTTCAAAAACAAATCCAGAGCGCCGCCCAAAGCGTTTTGCTCAAAGCCGTGCGGGTCGTTGAGCAGCTTCATGATAACGCGGGTATCTCTCATGCCGTGGTAGCCTGCGCGCGGATATTCCTTATCCAGGTCAATCTTGGTCAGGCGCGGGGTTAAGTAGGAGAACACGCGCTCGCCTGCTTTGTAGATTTCCTCATCCTTGGGAAGAATTCTGTAGGAAACAAATTTGTTTGCCTTATCGAGGTTTTTCATCTTCAACAGAAGGTAGGAATCGAAGTTGTGCTCGATAATGTTGTGAATCCAGGTTCTGTCCCAGCTCTTGGGGTTATCGTTGTAGATGTGCTCCTCAATAGAGTACACAAAGGGGTGCGCGTTTCTGTCAAGCACATAGTGGCAGATGATACCAATCATCACGGTAATGGCAAGGTGGTCATCCGGGTTTTCTCTGATGTACTTTCTCATCACTCTCAACATCTGTGTCGGGTTGACTTCCTCGTGGTAGATATCGCCAACCTCCATCGGGTTTTTACCCTGCATCCAGGGCAAGAGCCTTGCAAAGAAGAACAGGTCGGGACCCTGCGCCGCATACCACAGCGCGCCCTCGTTGATTTTTACCTCGGGAAAGGTCTTTTTGATGAAATCAAGTTCATGCTCTGCGAATAAATAGTGTGCGTTAAATGATGGCATAATTTTTTCCTCCTAAATCTGCCTTTATTTTCACAAAAGAGAGCGATGCAAATCGCTTTTGACCCGCCTCACTTCACATAAGCCCTTCGCGGGGCGAAGCACTTATGTGAGGTGAGGCCTCTCCCTTTTGCGGATTACAAAATCGGGTGCGCCTGCAGGCGCGGGGTTACCGCGGCCGAATGCGGTTTAAAAATTTCAGCGTGCCGCCCAAGCGATGCAGCGGCAAGGGGTTCCACTCCTTTTTCGGTGCAAAGTGAATGCGGTTTTGCTTAAAGACCGGGGTGAACGCCTCCAGCGCTTTTTCAAAGTAGGCATAGCTTTCCCTGCCGCAGCCCCAGGCGGTCTGCGCGACTGCCGCCGCGCGCGGGAAAAGCATGTATTCGAGCGATGCGTTGGAGGAAATGTGCTCGGTCCAAACACAGCACTCCAAGCCGATAACACTCTCCCTGCCTCTGACATCCATCCCTTTCAGGTACGGTGCATAGCCGTAGACCTTTTTGAGCGGTGTCATCGCATAGGGGTAATCGAAATATGTGTGGTAAAAGTCGCCCATAATCACTTTTCTGCCGTCGTTTGCCCACTGCAGCGAGCGGTTCTTTCTATCCATCCACCGCTGCACGGTAAAGCTGTGCGAGAGGTTGGGCGCGCCGAGCGCGTCGTTCCAGCAAATGACCTTTTTGCCCTTGCTCTCGAGGTAGTCGGCAACGCGGTTCATCATCCACCCCTGCAGCTGCTCGTAGCTCTCAAGCCCGTTATCCTTCATGCGCTGCTTGCATGCGGAGCAGTGGGTCCAATTCTCCTTGGGCACCTCATCGCCGCCGATGTGGAAATATTCACCGGGGAAAACGGTGCACATTTCATCTATGATTTTAAACAGATATTCGTAAGTTTTCTCGCTCCCCGCGCATAGGATGTTTTTGAAAATGCCCTGCTTGGTTTCCACCGGCACCTTTCTGCCGCGGCAAGACATTTCGGGGTACGCGTGAATCATCGCGGTGGCGTGACCCGGCAAATCAATCTCGGGCACAACCTCGATGTAGCGCTGCGCGCAAAAGTCCACAATCTCTTTCATCTGCGCGGTGGTGTAGTAGCCCTCGTACTTGCTGTTGAGCTTCATATTGCCGAAGTAGGAGCCGCGGCGCACCGAGCCCTCCTTGTGGAGCTTCGGCAGGGCTTTGATTTCCATGCGAAAGCCCTGGTCATCGGTCAAGTGCCAATGGAAGCGGTTGAATTTTAAGCGCGCCATGGTGTCGATAATCGCTTTGAGCTCGTCGACCGAAAAGAAGTGGCGCGCGCAATCAATCATAAATGCGCGGTAAGCAAACACCGGCTCATCTTCAATTTTCATTGCCCTGACCCTGTTTTTGGTACGGTGCAAAATCTGCTCTAAGGTGCACTCGCCGTAAAACACGGCTTTTTCGCTGCCGCCGATGATGGTGATACCATCCTCCGCGGTCACCTCGAGAATGTATTCTTCCTCTCCCAAGAGGATATCCAAACTTGTGCGCACCGTTTCGCCCTTGTAGGCGTACTCTCGCTGAAAAAAGGTTGTCTTTTTCGGTGCAGGAACGATATTGACCATTTACTGTTGCCCTTCATCTGCATAGTTTTCTTGTTGTGCCGGCGTTTGCTGCTGTGCCGGCTCTTCCTCCTCGCGCTTTTCCGGCTCGGTGGTGCGCGGCACGGTAGTTGCGGGGCGCGAAGCCGGCACGGTGGTCGCCTCCACGGTAGTTTCAATATACACCTCGGTGGTGCCGGTGCGCGCGTTGACCCCTTTT
>ONWY01000229.1 GCA_900321665.1 uncultured Eubacteriales bacterium | reverse complement strand
AAGTGCACCGGCTACAATGCAACCGATTTTTCTTGTCTTTTTAAACAAAAGCAAAATCAGTGCAAGAAAAATCCACACATAGCCGTTATCCCCCAAAAAGGAAGCTACGGTGGCAATCGGTGTTAAGATGCTGTCTGCCGCGGTTTGATGCAATGAATGCGCAATGTTGTAAAAAAATGCATCAAAGCCATGTAATGCACTAAACATATCCTACTCCTAAACATTTATTTTAGCACTCAAGAAACCTGAGTGCTAACTACTTTTAATAATATACTCCATTTCCTAAAATATGTCAACCGCTTGATTGTTAAATTTTTATGAACACAGGTTCATTTTTTTAATATGATTTAATAATCGGCTGCAGTTGAATGCCGGAAAGCGCGCTGTTGAGAGCAAGCTCGGTCAGCTTGAAATCCGCAACAATGCTGCGCGGCTTTTTATATACATCATCCTGCCCCATCGGTAAAAAATAAATATTTTTCACATTCATTAAATAGCCGATGTTTTTCGCACTGTTTCCGAGCGCATCGTTTGTGGAAACCGCTAAAAGTAGCGGTCTTGCATTTCTTAAGTGCGATTTTGCCGCCATCAAAACAGGAGTATCCACAATGCCTGCGGCAAGCTTTGCAAGCGTATTGCCGCTGCAAGGCTCAATGAGCATAATGTCAAACATTTTTTTAGGACCCACCGGCTCTGCACCTTGAATGGTGTGGATGATTTCATTGCCGCATACCTTTTCAATTTCATTTTTGAAATGCAAGGCGGTGCCGAACTTTGTATCTAAATTATACGCGTGAAAGGACATAATCGGTGTCACATTATGTCCTGCCTGCACTAAAATTTTCATTTGTTCAATCGCTCTTTCAAAGGTACAAAAGGAGCCTGTCAGGGCAAAGCCGATATTACTCATATGCCACCTCCGAAAGGATACTCTTGATATATTCGCCATAGTATTCGCCCGCACTGAGCGGCGCATATTTTCCGGGCACTGCGCTTAATCTGACATAATTTTTCGCTTCAATCGCTTCCCCTGCCAAATCAATATAAGGCGCACTTATCTGCTCAATCAAAGCATTTTTAAACACCTTTGCAGGAACGGTATTAATTACATAATCGTAACCTTCCAAGCTTTTTAACTGCTTAATGGGTATTGACTTACAACCCAAAAACTTTGCCTTGGTTAAATCACTTTTTTTGCGCGCTGCAACGGTAATATTCATCTTAAACGCTGCCATCAGCCGAACCAAGCATTTTGCGATGCGACCAAAGCCGATGATGAGTGCCTTTGTTTCAAAAAGCGACTTCGGCGCAAGAGTGCTTAAATAGCTGACAGTACCTTCTGCCGTTAAATAAGCATTTTTCACGGTCAATGCTTCATCCTTTAAAAAGTCAAAGTAACGCATTTGTTTTTGTTGCAGCATTTTGAGAAAACTTTCATCAAATTTTCCGCCAAAAACAAGCTTTTCCTTCTCCGCATAGCGCAGGATATCATATTGATTTATTTTTTGAACACTGTATGGTGCATAAATAGTAGCATCTTTCGCAAAAGGGGTAGGCAAAACAATTACATCAGCAAGTATTACGGCGATTTTCGGATTGTGAAATACCATTAATTCTTCCGGCATTTCGCTGTAGTTTTCAAAGCCGAAAACAGAGATTTCGTAGCCGCAATCATACAAGAACTTTGCGCAGTAAATCTGCCTTTCATCCCCTCCTATGAACAAAATATTGCGTTTGTCCATTCATAAAAACCTCCCCAATCTTTTTTCGATACTATACTATGAGAAGGAGAAAACAAATGTGAGATAAAAAAAGAAGCAAGCTTTCCGCTTGCTTCCGAAAAAATCAGTTTTGATTTAATTTGTCAATCATCATCTTGGCGGCTTTATAAATATCACCGCAGCCGAGGGTAATAATCAAATCGCCCTCTTTTGCAATGGAAAGCGTATAATCCGCGATTTCCTCAAAGGTATTAAACCAAACACTGCCGGGGATTTTCTCCGCCAAGTCCTTGGTATAGATATTGTAAGTATTAATCTCTCTCGAGCCCATAATTTCACTCATGACACAGATATCCGGAATTTGTAAAACCTGCACAAATTCGTCGAAGTGGTCATAAGTGCGCGAGTAGGTAAAGGGTTGGAACACGGCAATCACGCGCTTGTAGCCCATATCCATTGCCGCTTCCAATGTTACCTGCAACTCTGCCGGGTGGTGAGCATAATCATCGGCAATCGTAATGCCGTTTATTTCCGCCAAAAACTCGAAGCGCCTGCCTGCGCCGCCGAAGGCTTCTACACCTTGCTTAATTAAGTCTCTTTCACAGCCCTCAAAATCGGCTTCGGCAATCGCTGCCAAGGCATTATACACATTGTGCTTGCCGGGCACAAGGAGCTTTACATCAAAGAGCTTTTCTCCCTGCTTGTAAACTTCAAATTTAGCACGGCTTTGCACCATTTCAATATTTTTTGCGTAATAATCATTCTTTTCATCCAAGCCGAAGGTGATAAAGGTTTTACCGCTTTTGTTTTCGATATGACTTACCGCTTCAACCGTATTGGCATCATCACCGTTATAAATTACATTATCTGCCATGGAAGCAAAGATGGTAAAGGAGCGCTTTAAATTTTCCATTGTTTTAAAATATTCCAAATGGTCGGCGTCGACATTTAAAATCACAGCCGTTTTCGGTGATAACTGCAAGAAAGTATCGTTAAACTCGCAGCTTTCGCAAACAAACATATCGCTCGTGCCGACTCTGCCGTAGGCATTAATCAGCGGCAGCTTTCCGCCGATAACAACGCTCGGGTCTTTGTGCGCGGTCATTAAAACTTGGGTAAGCATACTGCTGACAGTGGTTTTGCCGTGGGTACCGCAAATACCGACTGTGTTGGGGTACATTCTGCTCACAGCGCCTAAGAGAATACTTCTTTCAAAAGTGGGAATCCCCTTTTGCTTGGCAGCGGCTACCTCGGGGT
>ONWY01000071.1 GCA_900321665.1 uncultured Eubacteriales bacterium | reverse complement strand
CAAATAATTGCTGTTGCACTTATTTATCAAATAAAAAATGAATGATGAATAATTGTTGGCGGGTCACCCGCACCCGTTCCGCTTCGCTCTATGATTTACCAATTAGTAATTCCCTCTGAGCAGAGAGGCGGCACTCGATTGGTGTGCCGGAGAGAAAGAATAAAATGTGAAAGTTTATTTCGCAATCACCATTCAACATTCATTCAAAAAGCAACGAAAAGCGTTGCCACCATTCATCCGAAATTATATTAATTTCCCGTAACTTTAAAAAACAAGGAGAATTTACCATGAAAAAAGATGTCAGAAAGGCAGTTATTGCCGGCAATTGGAAAATGAATAAAACCCCCGCTGAGACCACCGCTTTTATCGCTGAGCTCAAGCCCCTCGTGGCAGATGCTACCTGCGATGTGGTTATTTGCGTACCGTTTGTTGACCTGCAAAATGCACTCGAAGCAACAAAGGGCACCAACATTAAGGTTGGCGCTGAAAACTGCCACTGGGCAACCAATGGTGCTTTCACCGGCGAGGTAGCAGCACCGATGCTCAAGGAAATGGGTGTTGAGTATGTTGTTATCGGCCACAGCGAGAGAAGAGCTTACTTTGGCGAAACCGATGAGACTGTGCAGATGAGAACCCGTGCGGCGCTTGACAACGGCTTGAAGGTTATCCTCTGCGTCGGCGAAGTGCTCGAGCAAAGAGAGCAAGGCATCACCGAGGAAGTGGTCGGCTTGCAGACCAAGGTTGCTTTGGGCGGCGTTTCCAAGGAAGAGCTGAAGAACATCATCATCGCCTACGAGCCGGTTTGGGCTATCGGCACAGGCAAGACCGCTACTCCCGACCAGGCTGAGGAAGTAAACCACTACATCAGAACCGTGATTGCAAAGCTGTATGATGAAGAAGCGGCAGAAGGCATCACCATTCAGTACGGCGGCTCTATGAACGCAAAGAATGCGGAAGAGCTTGTCGGCAAGGTAGATGTTGACGGCGGCTTAATCGGCGGCGCGTCTCTTAAGAGTGCTGATTTTGCAACCATCGTTGCAGCAGCAAGCAAATAATTGCCGGAACAACAAAACTCGGGAGGGGTTTCCCCTCCCGTTATTTCAAATCAATTGGAGATTAAAGAATGAAAAAACCTGTAGTTTTATGTATTATGGATGGCTTCGGCTACAATCCCGAAACCAAAGGCAATGCCATTTTTGCCGCCAACACCCCGCGCCTGGATCAGCTGATGGCGGAGTGCCCCCACACCTTGATTGGCGCTTCGGGCATGGATGTCGGCTTGCCCGACGGGCAGATGGGCAACAGCGAGGTCGGCCACACCAATATCGGCGCCGGCAGAGTGGTTTACCAGGAATTAACGAGAATCACCAAGGCGATTGCCGATGGCGACTTTTTCCAAAACGAAGCGCTTAAAAAGGCGATGGCAAACTGCAAGCAAAACGGCACCGCGCTCCACCTGATGGGCTTGATGAGTGACGGCGGCGTGCACTCCCACAACAGCCACCTGTGGGGCTTGCTGGAAATGGCGAAAAAAGAAGGCTTGAGCGAGGTATATATCCACTGCTTCTTAGACGGTAGAGATGTACCGCCCGCTTCCGGTGCCGACTATGTGAAGGAGTGCATGGATAAGTGCGAGCAAATCGGTATCGGCAAGGTTGCCACTGTCATGGGCAGGTTCTATGCGATGGATAGAGACAACCGCTGGGAGCGTGTAAAAAAAGCCTATGATGCACTTGTTAAGGGCGAAGGCATTGAAGCGGATTGCCCGGTTTGCGCTATCAAGGAAAGCTACGAGAAGATTGATGAAGAAGGCAAGCACATTACCGATGAATTTGTCATTCCCACCGTTTGCTGCAAGGGCGCGACCATTAAAGCAAACGACTCCGTTATCTTCTTCAATTTTCGCCCCGACAGAGCAAGAGAAATTACCAGAACCCTCGTTGACCCGGATTTCACCGGCTTTGAAAGAGAATTTTTCCCGCTTTGCTATGTTTGCTTCACCCAATATGATGCAACCATGCCCAATGTTGAGGTCGCTTTCAAGCCCCAATCCTTAAAAAACACCATGGGTGAATATATTTCCTCCCTCGGGATGACACAGTTGAGAATTGCCGAGACAGAGAAATATGCCCATGTCACCTTCTTCTACAACGGCGGCGTAGAGAAGCAGTATGAAGGGGAAGACAGAATTTTGGTGCCCTCCCCGAAGGTTGCCACCTATGATTTGCAGCCCGAGATGAGTGCTCCCGAAGTGACCGAGAAGGTTTGCGAAGCAGTCAGAAGCGGCAAATATGATATGGTGATTATCAACTTTGCGAACTGCGACATGGTCGGCCACACCGGTATTTTTGAAGCAGCGGTTAAGGCTGTGGAAACTGTTGATACCTCTGTGGGCAAGCTGGCGGATGCCGTTGCCGATATGGGCGGTGTGCTGCTGATTACCGCCGACCACGGCAATGCCGATAAAATGGTAGCGGAGGACGGCTCCCCCTTCACCGCGCACACCACCAACCTGGTACCGTTTATCGTGTTCGGTGCGGGCGATTGCAAGCTGCGCGAAGGCGGCAAGCTGTGCGACTTATCACCGACTATGTTAAAAATCATGGGACTTGAGCAGCCTGCGGAAATGACAGGTCAATCCATTATTCTTTAACAACCGACAACCTGCTGCGCCGGGCTGTGCAATTTTTTTAAGAAAGAGGTGAGCCTATGGCTCGTTTATCCTATAACCAAGGACCTGCTGCAGGGGAAACAAAGAAGCGCTCCCTGCTCGCGGCAAACCCTATCATGCGCCGCTTAGACAAGGTCGATGAATACGGCGCGCAGGAGTGCGCGACCTACAACGGCATTATCATGAAAACCGCGCTGTTTATGCTGTTCACACTCGGCGGTGTCATTCTCAATTTGGTGTTGACCAATAGTCTCTCGGTCGGCGAGATGATGAATTTCAGCATCAAGAACTTCCCCGTTTCTGTTTATATGAACGAGATATTTGCGGTAGGTGCATGCCTGGTGCTGGCGATTGTTTTCCAGCTTCTTGCCTTTTTTGTGAAGGCGAGCACACCGGTGACCGGAGCGCTTTATTGTGTTACCCAAGGCTATATCATTGCCTTTTTGCTCTTTAGAGTGGCGCAGGGCTATGAATACCTCGGTGCGCTGGCGCTTGCCATCACCTTTGTCATCGTTATAACCATGTCGCTGTTGTACAAAAAGGGTATCGTGCGCGTCAACAAAAAGTTTAAAGCAGTACTGTTTACATTGATGATTACCGGTGTCACAATCAGCCTGCTGACCTTTTTGGCATACCTGATTCCCTTTACAAGAAACATTGCCGCTTTGGTGGTGGACCATACCGCGCTGTCGATATTCAGCTCCGTTATTTTCATCATCATCGCTTCCCTTTTCTTAATCAGCGATTTTGATACCATTGACAATGTGGTCAACAACAAATTGCCCAAGAAATACGAGTGGATGGCGGCATTCGGGCTTGCTTTCACCATCATTTGGATTTATGTGAAGGTGCTCGATATTCTGCTGCGCGTCATCGGAAATAAGAAAAATTAAGAAATTGATTTAAAAAAGCGTGTGTCTGAGAAAGACACACGCTTTTTTGCTGCTTATAAGTACGCTTTTATCAAATCTGTCAGCTCCGTATTTTCCGAAAAGCTTTTGTCGGTTTGCAGGTTTTGGAAAATGCGCTGCGCCGCTGCATACTCTGTTTGCGGGGTGACCACATTTTCGGCGCTTCTCGCCGCACCCCGGTACAATACCCAATTCGATTGCACCATTCCTTTGTAGGTCCACATCGTCCAGCTCATTTCGTGCGCATTCATAAACTCCAAGCCGTAGCGCCAGCACTCCGGGTTATCGAAAAAGGTGAACTCGCCGATCAATACCGGCACCTGATATTTGAGAGTGTTGAGCTTAAATTCCAAACCGGCTTTATAGGAAAAGTAGGATTTCATACTTTTTAAATCATTGCCGTTATCCCAATTATAATAATGGTATTCATAGGCGATGTTTTCCCAACCGTAATCGTGCGGGTCAGGCATATGGTCGGCATCCCAGCACGCTTCCATAAATAGCAAATGCTCGCTGTCGGCGGCGCGAATTGCCTTGTAAAGTGTATCGTAAAAATCCCACTGTGCCTGCCGGGTTAAGCCGCCGGGTTGCCCCTCCGGCTCGTTGAGCAAATCGTAGCCTGCCACGAAGCGATTATCCTTGTAGTGCGCTGCGACCGCTTCCCACAGTGCCACCGTGCGCTGTTCATTTTCCGCATTGCCGAACAAATCGCCGCCCGAAGTTGTATCGCCCGAGTGGTGTCTCCCGTTTTGCGAGCCGAAAGCGCCATGCAAATCCAATATCACAAACAGCCCGTATTTTTCGCAACACGCCACAAACCAATCCAAGCGCACGAAGGCATCCTCTTTCACCTTGCCGCTCTCCTCCATGATATCGCGCCACCCGAAGGGCAAGCGAACGGTATTAAAGCCGATGGCGGCAATGTTTTGAAAATCCTGCTCTGTCCACCAGCTGTCGCGATAGGTTTCCAACAGCTGATTCGCCTTTGCCGCGCCGTGGCTTTGCTGCAGCGCCGCCTCGAGCTCGTACTGCCCGTGCTCGCTGCTCAAATCACCGTCTAAAGAAGTAGGAGTCAGCCAATCCTCGGTCAGTAACCAACCGCCGGCATTCACCCCTTTGAGCATGATGTGCTCCTCGCCCAAAACCAGGTGCTTGCCCTCGGCATGAATAAAGCCTGCGGGTGCAACCGCCTTTGCAAGCGGCACCTTCCCTTTGCCGGAGCAGCCGCTAAAAAGCAGCAGCGGCAAAAGCATCAGGCTGATGATTTTTATGCATAAGTCTTTTTTCATCACTTTAATTCCTTTTCCGTCTTTATTTTATCATAAAACAAAATGCACCGCCTTGTCAAGAAAACGCCGTATGGAACGCACGAGTCTTTTTTTCTGTGATATTGACAAAATTTGACAATATGCTATAATATAAACTACTAAAATAATAGGGCATTCGCCCGAAGGGATGCGAAGAAATATGAAATCAACCGGCATTGTCAGACCGCTCGATGCAGTGGGCAGGATTGTGCTGCCGATGGAAATCAGAAAGCAGCTTGGTATCACCGAGCGCAACGACTCTCTTGAGATTTACACCGAGGGAGATAAGATTATTTTAAAGAAATATGCGCCAAACTGTGTATTCTGCGGCAGTCAAAAGGATATTATCAGCTTTAAAGGAAAAAATATTTGCAGGAAATGCCGCAAGGAAATGGAGTCACTTTAAATGATAGATTTTAATTTATACATGCCTGTGCGCGTCATTGGCGGCAAAAACTGTGTCAAGCAAAGCAGCAAAACCATTGCCGCCTTCGGTGATAAATGCCTGATTATCACCGGCAGAAGCAGTGCTAAGCGCTGCGGCGCGCTTGCCGATGTCACCACCGCGCTCGAGAGCGAAGGCATCGACTACCGTGTGTTTGATGAAATCGAGCCCAATCCCCTGCTCTCGGCAGCATACAAAGCCGGGCAGACAGCGGCGCGTGTGAAAGCGGAGTTCATCATCGCCATCGGCGGCGGCTCGGTGCTTGATGCTGCCAAGGCGGCAGCGATTTATGCCACCAATGATTTTTTCGATATGGAGGAAATCTATGATTACCGCTACAGCGCACAGCCCCTGCCGTTGATTGCAGTCGGCACAACTGCGGGCACAGGCAGCGAGGTTTCCAAGGTCGCCGTAATCACCAACGATGCAACCATGGAAAAAAAGAGCATCAACTGCGATGCATGCTATGCAAAAATCGCGCTGTGCGACCCGCGCTATACATACAACACCCCGCGCGACATCACCGTTTCCACCGCACTTGATGCCTTTGCCCACGCTATTGAGGGCTGGTTTTCCAAAAAGCGCACGGTGGTCGCAGAGCTGTTTGCCATCAAGTGCATGCGCGATATTTTCGAAATATTAACCCTGCTCTCGCGCGGCGAAACGCTCAGCGAGGAAGCGCGTGATAAAATGTATTACAGCTCGATTTATGCGGGCATGGTCTTAAGTGTCGGCACGCTGTATCCCCACTTGCTGGGCTACACCTTGACCGACCACCGCGGTGTGCCCCACGGGCAGGCTTGCGCGGTGTTTGATATGCACTTAATCGAGTGGAACGAAAAGCACGCTCCAGAGCTTGCCGGTGCGTTCTTCGGCTTGGTAGGAGCAAATGCCGCCACCGTTTTATCGGTCATGGACAAGCTCATTGACCTGCCGGATAACCTCAGCTTCACTGCAGAGGAAATCGAAAAATATTCCGCCGGATGGACCGATGAAAACCCGAAATTCACAAATGTTTACGGGCGCTTTACGCGCAAAACCGCATTAACCTTATTCCAATCACTCTTTGCGGAATAAGCAAGAAAATAAAGGAAATATTATGTTTGTAGATATTGCTAAAATCAGTATTCAAGCCGGCAACGGCGGCAACGGTGCCGTTGCCTTTCACCGCGAAAAATATGTTGCCTCGGGCGGACCCGACGGCGGTGACGGCGGCAAGGGCGGCGACATTGTCTTTGTGGTGGATGATAACCTCTCCACCCTCGCCGATTTCCGCTACAAAAGAAAATATAAAGCCGAAAACGGTGCCAACGGCTCCGGCAGCCGCAAAACCGGCAAGAGTGCGCCGAACCTGATCATCAAGGTGCCGCGCGGCACCATTATTCGCGAAATCAACTCCGGCAAAATCCTCAGCGATATGAGCTCGGATGAACCCTTTATCGCCGCCAAGGGCGGCAAGGGCGGC
>ONWY01000076.1 GCA_900321665.1 uncultured Eubacteriales bacterium | reverse complement strand
TAATACGGCGTCGAGTAGCCGTGCACGAGCACGACTGCTTTTCCCTCGCCTTTCAGCTCGTAGTGGGTCACGCCCATGGGCAGGCGAATAAAGGCACCGGGTGCCTTTTTCCTCTCGCGGTCGGTCAATGTGCGGCTCTCCGCCATGGCGATTAATTGCTTTTTTTCTGCTTTATCCATCCTGATACCCCCTTTTTTACTTTCAGTATACCCGAAAATTTAAGCGCAGTCAAACCTCTTTCGCGTGCGGTGCAAAAAAAAGCTACCGCGTGCGCGGTAGCTTTTTAACTTTTTTGTTTTCGCTTATTTGCTCTTTTTAAATAATCCCTTGGGGTCTTTGATGAATACAACCACCAGCCACGCAATCAAGCCGAGCGCCACGGCGCACAAGCCCAAAATACTGTCATGGAGCAAATCGGCAAAGGGTTGGTTGAAAAATGCCTCTTTGAGCTCTACAAACTCAAAAATTGCATCCACAAGCCACATCAGCGATGCGCCCCAATAAATGGCAGCCAAGACCTTGATGCGGTAAATGTCATTCGTGCAATGGGTATACCAAACAATGGTAGCTGCGATAGCTGCAAATACAGTGATGAGCAGGCACATCTTACTTCACCTCGCCTGCTGCCTTCTGTGCTTTTTTCACCTTTGCGCTGACAAAAGCGACAACCGCACCCCATGCAGCAGTTACAAGCACTGCCATGGAAACGCCGACAGTTGCCATTTCATGAAGCATTTCCGCCTTTGCGGCAGGGTTGCTCATCGCCGTTAAGAAGGGGTACCACGGTACTACCTCACCATGCCAAACATGCTCAAATGCCAACAACAGCACACCGCCCCACAGCAATGCGGCAAGCCAGGTGAGCTTTCTTGACCAGGTGTATTTCTTTTGCTCGCTCTCAAGCGCGCTGTGCGCATGTGCGGGAGCGGCGAGCTTCATCTCTCTTTTCTTTAAAATAATGGCAGCAGCGCTGACAACGACTGCTTCCACGCCGGGTACAACAAAACAAGCCATACTCTTATCCTCCTAAAATTCATTATTTTTATTATAATCTGTTTTGTGCGGCGCCACAAGCCCCATAGGGGGATATTTTGCAATAAATTTCGGCGGATGATTGCATATTCCTAAAAAAAATAATATAATATATGCAAATCTTTTTAATAAAGGAGTACCTATGATTTTTCCCGTTACACTTCCGAATTTTATCAACATTCTCATCATCGCAAGCGGTGTGGGGATTTGCGCGCTGAATATTTTGCAGGTCAGCTCCGGCAGCTGGATGCGCAAAGAGGTCAAGCGCTATTTTCAAATTTTCTTTTCCTTAATCATTGTTTACCTTCTCGCGCACTTAGCGCGGCAGATGATGGATGGCATTGCCGGTGCCGGCGTTCGCGCCGCGATGATCGGGGTAACCTTTGTGGAATTTATGGTCACGGGGTTTATGGCGTACCTAATCTCGATGTTGATTTTATTTGTCGCCATGCCCAAGCGCCCGCGCGCGGTCGGCATCGTGTTTTTGGTGCTGCTGGTGATTCACTGCGTGCTGTTAGTGCTCGCGCAATTTTCCGATTTATTTTATTACTTTGATGCCTCCAACAGCTATCACCGCGCGCCCACTTACCTGCTCTCCAACCTCTCGCAGGTATTGACCTTGGGCTTGGATATGTACCTGCTCCTTCGCTATAAAAGCAAATTTAAAAAACGCTTGTTGGGCGCACTGTGGCTGTATTTGGCGGCACCGATTGCGGCGATTATTGTGCAAACCTTTTTGAAGGATATTCAGTTTGTCATTCTCGCTACCGTGTGTGGCGCAGTGTATATGTTTGGTGTGATTATGCGCGACCAGGTGGTGCGCTTCGAGCAGCAAAAGGCGGAAAGCTCCCGCATTGAAGCAGAGCTGAATATGGCTTCCGCCGTTCAAGCGGATATGCTACCCAATATTTTCCCTGCCTTCCCCGAGCGAGAGGAATTTGACATCTACGCCTCTATGAAGCCCGCAAAGGAGGTCGGCGGCGATTTTTACGATTTCTTTTTAATCGACCACGACCACTTAGGCATCGTCATAGCAGATGTTTCCGGGAAAGGGATTCCCGCTGCGCTGTTTATGATGGTCTCTAAAATTTTGGTGCAAAACTACGCCACTGTCTGCAACAGTGCCGCGAAGGTGCTTGAGGCGGTCAACCACCAAATTTGCTCCGGCAACCGCGAGGAGATGTTTGTCACCGTTTGGTTAGGTATTTTGGATTTAAATACCGGCAAGCTGACTGCGGCAAATGCCGGCCACGAATACCCTGCCCTCTACGACGGCAAAGGTGCGTTTTCACTCGTGCGCGACAAGCACGGCTTTGTCATCGGCGGGATGGACGGTGTCAAATACAAGGAATACGAAATCCAAATGCAGCCGGGTTCCAAGCTCTTTTTGTATACCGACGGCGTGCCCGAAGCCACCAATGCCGCCAACGAGCTCTTTGGCACCAAGCGCATGATAGAAGCCCTGCGCGGTACGCAAGAGCGCTCTGCACAGGAAATTTTAGAAGCGGTCAACCGGTCGGTCAGCGCCTTTGTGAAGGATGCGCCGCAATTTGATGATTTAACCATGCTGTGCTTACATTATAAAGGAACTACATCCCAAGAAACGAATGAAGATAATCATGAATAAAAAACTCACTGCCGTTCTCTTTGCACTGCTTGCAGCGGTGTTTTATGCTATCAATATTCCCTTTTCAAAGCTGCTGTCGGAGAACACGCATGAATTATTATTCACACACAACAGATGAAAGTTATCGGGAGGGCACGGAGACCCTCCCCTACAAAATAGAGCGAAGCGGAACGGGAGCGGGTGTCCCGCCATTCACATTTGCGCAGCAAATATATCACTGTGCGAAGCACAATATCACTGCGAAGCAATATCACTCGTCGCAGGCGAATATCACTGCGTGAAAGGAACTTTCACGCTCGCCGTGTAGGCGCACCTTACTGCGCGCACAGGTTCACCATTTTATAGCCGAATACCGCGTAGCCGAGCTCCGGGCGATTGACAAAGACATGGGTCAGCGCGCCGACAAACCTGCCATCCTGCACAATCGGGCTGCCGCTCATGCCCTGCAATATCCCGCCGGTTTTCTCGAGCAGCTCTTTATCGGTCACCTTCACAATCATATCCTTATACTTTGTGCTGAGCCTGGAGACAAACTGAATATTTACCTCGTATTCCTGCACGCCGCTCTCATCGATAGTGGTTAAAAGTGTCGCCTTGCCGCGGTGGATTTCCTTCGGTTGGGCAACGGGGATAGCTTTTAAATTTTTTGCGGAAGAAGTGCTTTTGCCGTAAACCCCGCCCTCGGTATTTTTTGTGATATCGCCGATTTTCTGCGCGGTTAACACACCGTAAAGCTCCCCTGCTTTTCCTTTTTCCGCCTTGGAAAAGCCAATGATTTCGCTGCCGACCGCCTCACCGTTATCGAGCGGCAGGAGGATATGCGCATCCGCATCGCTGACCCCATGGCCGAGCGCCGCAAAATTACCGTTTTTATCATAAAAAGTGACCGTGCCGATGCCTGCCGAGGAATCACGAATCCACAGCCCTGCCTTGTAGCTGCCGCTCGCTTCGGAATACTCCGGCTTTAAAGCGACGCTTTTCTCCTCATCGCCGCGGCGGATGCTCAAAATCAGCTCTTTGCCCCCGCTACCCTCTATGAGTGCGGAAACCTCGGCGCAGCTGTTTACCTTTTTGCCGCCGATAGCCGTAATCACATCGCCGGCTTTCAAGCCGAGCGCGCCGGCAGGATTTTTCTCACCGCTGTCGGTTTGCACCTGTGCGGTGGAAATAATCAAAACGCCGGCAGTATGCATTTTGATGCCAAAGCTCTCGCCGCTGAGACTGACTGTATTTTGGCTCAGCGAGGCAGCGGCTTGCGTGCTCTCATCATAGTTGCTGACAAAGACCGCAAACACAATCACTAAAATGAAAGAAATGATATTTTTGACATGTTTCATTTTTTCACCCTCTCATTATTTTTTGCAAAAGGGAAAAAAATATATTTGGTATAAAAAAGCAAAAGAAAAAAGCAATCAAACAGATGATTGCTTTTTAAAAGGATATTAAATTTTAATTGAATTTTAATTCTTATTTAAAAGCTTATTGACCTCGGCAATAAAGGTGCTGACATCGGTAAACTGCCTGTAAACCGAGGCAAAGCGCACATAGGCAACCTCATCGATATCCTTGAGCTTTTCCATGACCAGCTCGCCGATTTTTTCGGAGGTGATTTCGCGCTCAAAGGAGTTTTGAATGGTCGCCTCAATCTCGCTAATCGCCTTCTCCAGGGTTGCGTACTCCACCGGCCTTTTTTCGCAAGCGCGCAGCATACCGTTAAGCAGCTTTTGGGAATCAAAAGCCTCTCTGGATTTATCACGCTTGATAACCAAAATCGGCACGGACTCAATCACTTCATAAGTTGTGAAGCGCTTGCCGCATTTCAGGCACTCTCTGCGCCTTCTGATTTTCTCGCCCTCATCGGTCGGTCTTGAATCAATAACCTTGCTTTCCTCGTGTGCGCAATACGGACATTTCATTTTAACCATTATCCCCCATACTATAAATTGTATATTTATTATAACATATCGCTATACCTTGTGTCAATAATTTGTATGCTTTACCAAATGCGCATCAAAAAAGAGCATATCCCGATAGGATATGCTCTGCGTTTTTAATAAGTATCTACGATTCTGTTAATCATATTCACGGTTCTTTTATGGCTGATTTTATTGGGTGCCGCATACTCAATCAGGCAGCAGGGAATTCCATAGCGGTTGTGAACGTAACCGATGGCATATCCCTCCGCATAAACATAGGCATTGATAAAGCCGTGCAAGCCCAATTCACTTTTGACAATTTTGCTTAAAGAGGCCGTACCGATAGTTTCATCCAGCCAACCGTGCGCATTCAAATAGATATCGGGGTCGCACTTATCCATAAAGCGGATGAGTGCTCGCGTTTCCACCGCATTTTGCCTTCTGAAATCACGGTTCATATCCACATGATTTGCCGTACACCTTCCAAATGCATTATAACCGGAACGGTAGTTGTTTTTGCCGGCAAACGTACCGTCGGGGTTAACACAGGGCACAATCACCAAGCGGTAATCCTTCAACTCCTCCGGCCATTTCGCATAGTAATAAACCAGGTTGTTCGCCTCTTGTGTTAATTCCTGCCCGTCACGATAATAATCATCTTCAAAGCCGTGTATGGCAAAATCAATAAAGAGCGTTTTGTCATTATAAGGATTAATAATGTATGCTTCCAACAGCCTGCCTTGGTAAGATTTGCCATAGATATAGCGTTGCACGTGATTGCATTTGGTCGAAAAATCCATCGCTTCCTGATTGGCGGGAAGTCTTTCGTTGTTTTTCACTTGCACCGTTTTCTTGGCGGTTACGCCGTTATAAAGCGTTAGTGTAATCACTGCCGTGCCGGGTTTCTTGGCTTTTAATGTATCTTTTTTGATAATATAAACCACACTCGGGTCGGATGAGGTGATTTTATAAGAGCGCGCGTAGGCGCCTTTATTGAGAGTGAAGTCGGTGCTTTTGGAGTGCACACCGGTTTGCAAAGTCAATTTGGACTCATCAAATTTAGCGGATTTCGGTGCTGCATACACCGTTACCTTACAGGTGGTTTTCACACCGTTGTACAGTTTACAAACAATATTCGCCGTACCTGTACCTTCAGCAGTCAATATGCCGGATTTATCGACGGAGACGACCTCGGTGTTGCTTGATGACCAGGTTCTCATCAGCGCATAACCGCCCTTACAATAAGAATCCAAGTCTAACCCGCTCTCACCGACGCCGAATTTCACGGATGAATAATTCAGCTCGAGTTTCTTGGGTGCTTTTTTCACTTCAACGGTTGTTTTGCTGATTAAAGAACCGCTTCGTGCCGTTAATGTCACCTTCCCGACCGCTTTGCCGGTTAATAAGCCGGCGCTGTTTACACTCAAAATTTTGGTATTTGAAGAAGTATAGGTCACACTTTGGTCCGTGGTATCGGCAGGCGTAAATTTCACGGATGCCTGAATCTTCTCGCCGACACCGAGGGCAAAATCTTTTTTCCACAACTCAATTTTGGTGGCTGTAACAACGGGGGCTGCCACACTCAAAAGTACGCTTTTTTCCACGCTTTCGCAAGCCACGGTAATCTCTGCCTCACCCTGTGCAAGTGCGCTAATCATGCCGTTTTCATCAACATGCAACACGTTTTCATCGGATGAAGTGAAGGTAAACTCACCTTCATAATTCTCCGGCACAGTGGTGTATTTCAGTTGCAGTGTTTGACCGACCTCCAACTGCTGAGGCTCGGTTGTGATGTTAATTTGTTCAAGCCACTGTTCATTGAGCGGCAACTCTTCAACGAAATCAGCATCGGTCAAAGGTGCATCGTTTTGTGCAAAAACATGCATCGGCACAATGGATGTAAAAATCACCGTTGCAAAGAATAAAGCAAGTACTCTTTTAATCGCTTTTTTCACCTTTCTTCCCTCTCAAGTAATTTTATATTTTATCGTTTTGCGATAATTCCAACAAATAGCGGCTCAATGCGTTGTGCCAA
>ONWY01000077.1 GCA_900321665.1 uncultured Eubacteriales bacterium | reverse complement strand
ATTTGTATAAAGATTATTATTCGGGCGAGCTGGTTGTGCCGGTGTTGAAGGATATCAGCTTTTCGGTGGAAAAGGGCGAGTATCTTGCCATTATGGGTCCCTCCGGTTCGGGTAAGTCCACGCTGATGAACCTGCTCGGTCTTTTAGATAGACCGACTGCGGGCGAATATTACCTTGCCGGTGCCAACACACAGGGCTTGAGCGATAATCAGCTTGCGCGCATGCGTAATGAGAAAATCGGTTTTGTGTTTCAGCGTTTCCACTTGCTGCCGCGTGATACGGCATTGCAAAATGTGATGCTGCCGCTGACCTATGCCGGCGTGCCCGCAAAGCAACGAAAAGAAAGAGCGATAGAAGCCCTCGAGAGAGTAGGGCTTTCCGACAGATTGGATTTTAAGCCCAATCAGCTTTCCGGCGGGCAGAGCCAGAGGGTGGCGATTGCAAGGGCAATGGTCACCGCTCCCGAAATTCTGCTTGCGGATGAGCCGACCGGCGCGCTCGATTCCGAAAACGGCGAGCAGATTATGGAATTGTTTGAAATGCTCAATCGCGAGGGTGTTACGGTTGTCATGATTACCCACGAGAGAGAAATTGCCGGGCATGCGAAGCGCTTGCTGTTTATGCATGATGGCAGGCTCAGCGAGAGCGAGGGGAGTGTGGTGCATGAATAAGACAAAGAAAACCACGGTTATCCTCATCGTTGTTGTCGCCGTGATTATCGCGGCGCTTATCGGCACGCTGGTGCTGTTGAAAAACCTGCCTTCCGATACTCAAAATGTTTACAAGGTCAGCGATTTGATGATGTCCTCCTCGCGCGACAGCAATGTCACAAAAGGCACGGTCACCAATAACCTCTCGCAGACCGTAAAGCTGCAGGGGGAGGAAAAGGTCGGCAATGTTTATGTGGCGCTCGGCGATACTGTCAACATCGGCGATAAGCTCTTTAGCTACGATATGCGCTCGCTGCAGCTGGAGCTCAATAACAAACGGTTGCTGGTGGAAAAGGCAAATGTCAACCTTTACGGCGCGCAAAAAGAGCTTGAAAAGCTTAAGAAAACCGAGCCGATAGAAGACCCCGAGGAGGATGATGAATACGAGCCGGAGGCGGAGAGCGAGAAGCAATCCATCCTCAATACCACGGTTGACGGCACGATGAAGGCATACGAGGGAAACGGTACCAAAAAGCACCCGTATACCTACCTGGTGGCTTCCGGCGCAACCATCACCGCGAACTATATGAAGGCGCGCTGCATTGAGCGCCCCGAGAAGCGCTACGAGGTGTTGGAGTACCGCGAGGATAATAAAAAGACCGGTGTTTTGATTTATAAGATTTTATTGGTCTTTAAGATGGACGGCACCTTTGATTTTTCTCTCTCGCAAACCGAGGATGGTTTTGAAATTGAGGTCGGTGAGGACGGCTCCTATACACAAAGCCAATTGACCTATGCCATCAACCAAAAGCAAATCGAAATCAGCAATTATGAGCTTGACCGGCAGTATGCCGAAACCGAGTATGCCGGGGTGCAAAATAAGATTAAGAATGCCACGGTTTATGCAAGCGTAGAGGGCACGGTTAAGGTACTCAATGACCCGAAGCAGGCAAAGACTACCGGGGATGCATTTATCCAAATCATCGGCAAGAGCGGCTATTATGTGCAGGGCTTTATCAGCGAGCTGCAGCTCTCCGAGGTGCAGGAGGGCTCGATTGTAAAAATCAAGAGCATTGCCGACAATGTCAACTGCAACGGTAAGATTATCGGCGTTTCGCAATACCCCGGGGAAGCGAAGGATGTGAGCAATGCGGGAAATGACAATGTATCGTATTACCCGTTTATTGTTTCCGTTTCCGCAGCGCAAAATTTAAAAATCGGTGATGAGGTAGAGATTAACCTCAATGAAAATGCGGATGAAATTAACTACATCTTAAAGTCCTTTGTGATGAGTGAAAACGGTGCCTACTATGTGTATATGGAGGGGGCAGACGGCAACCTCAAAAAGCAAAAGGTGGAAACCGGGATGACACTTTACGGGGAATATATCGAAATCACCGCGGGCATCGGCGAGGCTGATTGGCTTGCCTTCCCCTACACAAAGGGAATCAAAGAGGGAGCGCCCGCAAAGCACTCCACCCAAAAGGAATTATTCGGCGAGATGTATTAATTCTCTCGCATTGGGATACACACTTCAAAGGAAGGTTTTATGGAAGACATTAAGCTTGCATTAAGGGGAATATGGTCGCACAAGCTGCGCTCGGTGCTGACAATGCTTGGCATTATCATCGGTATTGCTTCGATTATTGCCATTGTTTCCACCATCAACGGTACCAATGAGCAGATTAAGAAAAACTTAATCGGTGATGGTTCCAACGCAGTGAAGGTTTCTATCTATAACCAGGATTATGAAATGGATTTTGCCGTGCAGCAGGCGCCAAACGGTGTTAAATACATTGATGATACCCTGTTGGCGAAGATTGAAAAGCTCGAGGAAGTAGAGCTTGCCTGCACCTATCACAACCGCAATGCCTATTCCAATATTTTTTATCAAAATACCTCTCTTGCCGGCGGCACGCTCATCGGCTCGGATATGAAGTATTTAGAGGTCTACAACTACGAAATCAGTAAGGGCAGAGGTTTTTCCGATGCCGATATTGCTTCGTGCAAAAAGGTGGCAATTATTGATGAAAAGACCGCGGAAAATATCTTCCCGAATGCGATTGCCATCGGCAAAATTATTGAGATAGAAAAAGAACCGTTCACCGTCATCGGTGTGATGCGCAAGCAGGATGAGTTTGCGCCGACCATCAATAATATCCGCGATTATTATACCTACAAAACCGATTACACCTCGGGCACCGTGCTCATTCCCGACAGCTGTTGGCCGACCGTGTATCAGTTTGATGAGCCGCATTTTGTGGCGGTTAAGGCGGTGGATACAGACAATATGACCGCTGCCGGCAATAAGACGGCGGAGGTTTTGAATGATTACTATAAGCTCGATGCGGACACGGTCTATAAGGGCAATTCGGTCATGGAGCAGGCAAAGCAAATCCAGGCGCTCAGCGAGAGCACCAATAAGCAGCTGGTGTGGATTGCGGCAATTTCGCTGCTTGTCGGCGGCATCGGTGTGGTGAATATCATGCTCGTTTCCGTGACGGAGCGTACCGGTGAAATAGGGTTACGCTCGGTGCGCGCAAGTCAAAAATCTTAGTGCAGTTTTTGGTGGAGGCGGCAGTGCTGACACTCCTTGGCGGCATCATCGGCGTCGGCGCCGGGGTAGTGCTGTCGGTGATTATCGGTAAGGTTTCCGAGGTGCCGATTCTTATCAGCGCGTGGAGCATCGTGCTCTCGGTCGGCGTTTCGGCTGTCATCGGGCTGGTATTCGGACTGTTGCCGGCAATCAAGGCAAGCAGGCTCAACCCGATTGAAGCCCTGCAAAGAGAATAAACAAGTCAAGCGGCAAAGGCGGACTTTGCCGCAGCTTATCATAAATGCAGAAAAGAGAAAAAGCTGCGCTACTCTTGTAAAACAGCCTCTATTCTGCTTTTTTGTTTGTATGAAGTGAGAAAGAGCCGTCGGTATCTATCCTTTGAAATGTATATCGGCTTGATGGCTCAAATTGAAATGCGTTACAGGGTATTTTTTGCGAAACGGAGGCATTGTGATGAATTTGGAGCAACTTACCTCATCGCCTATCTTTTTTGAGAAAAACAGGGTTTACAGAGTGTATCTGGGCGGCAAGGGCATTGCCGGCTTTTGCGGCTTGCCCGAGGAAGAGGACGACTTTTTCCCCGAGGAGTGGATTGCAAGCTGCGTGAAAGCCATTAACCCGAAATATTTCGGCAAAAGAGACGGTGTTGCCCGCCCCGAAGGGACAGAACTGTTTTTTGATGATTTGTTAAAAGAATATCCCGAGAACCTGTTGGGTGACAGAAAATATGATTGCCTGGTGAAATACCTGGACAGCGCCATTCGCCTGCCCATGCAGGTGCATCCGACAAAGGAATTTGCCAAAAAGCATTTCAATTCGCCTTACGGAAAGACAGAAGCGTGGCTGGTGCTTGCAACCAGACCCGGTGCCAAAATTTATTTTGGGTTTAATCGGGAAATGACGAAAGAGGAATTGTCGGAACTCGAAGAGCGCAGCGAAACCGAGCGCGATATTATGGGCACCATTTTAGCCGGTGTGGATGCAAAAGCGGGCGATGTTTACCTTATTCGTGCAGGGCTCATTCACGCCATCGGCGCAGGCTGCACGATATTGGAAGTGCAGGAGCCGACGGACTTTACCATTCAACCCGAGCGCTGGTGCGGCGATACCCATATCAGTTTTGAAGAAGAATATATCGGGTTGGACAAATCCACCGCTCTGGATTGTTTTGATTACTCCATGGTGGGCGAAAAGGCGCTCGCAAGCGCAAAAATCACGCCCAAAACAGTGAAAAAAGAAAACGGTGTTCTTATAGAGAGACTGATTGGCTATGAGCATACCCCGTGCTTTGCCGAAAACCGCATCACCTTGTGCGGTGGCAGTTATACGCCTTCTTTCGGACCGTCGGTCTGGATTGTGCTGGAAGGCAGCGGAACGCTTGAGGGAGAAAACTATTCTCGCCGCATTAAAAAAGGCGACTATTTTTTCTTGCCGTTTGCTGCGCAAAACAGATTCACTTTGCAGGGCGACGGGCTTGTTTTGGCGGAATGTCTGCCGGGAAAGGATAACAAATGATACTGTGCGCAGGAGAAATATTGGTTGACAGGGTGCAAACACCCGAAGGGGAGACCGACCATATCGGCGGGGCACCCTTTAATGTGGCGGTTTACGCGGCAAGGCAGGGCGCCGATGTGCGATTTTTCGGCAATGTAGGCAGCGATAGTGAAGGCGCTTTTTTAAAAGAGCAGGCAACAACTTTCGGGCTCGATTTGCGCTTAACGGAAACTGCCGATTGCTCGACGACTGTGGCACTCGTCACCGTGGATAAAACAGGCGAAAGATTTTTCAGGTTTTTAAGAGACAATGCCGCCGATTATCAGTTGGATGCTGCACAAATGGATTGGCGGGGAGTCACTACCTTCCATTTCGGAACCTTGATGCTCAATACCGCAAAGGGCAGAGCTTTTTGCGAGAGCGCGATGCGGGAGGCAAAGCGCAGAAATATCCGCATTTCGACCGATGCGAATTTTAGAGACGATTTGTTTCCGGCGGCAGAAGAGCGCAACCGCACCATGCTACCCTTCCTTTTGGCTGCCGATGTGCTGAAATTAAGTATAGAGGAGCTGCGCTCATTGGCAAATGAAAGTGATACCGCGCTCGCTGTTGCCAAATTGGGCTACAAAGGGCTGTTACTCATCACCAAGGGTGCAGAGGGCAGCGAGGCATTCCTCGGCGGAAAACGCATGGCAAGCGTACCGTCCTCACCGATGGAAAAAATTGTTGACACCACCGGAGCGGGAGACGCTTTTTTCGGTGCGGCTTTAGCACTAATAGACCGCGGCATTTCCCTCGATTCCGAGAGCTTAAAACAGGTGCTTGCCACCGCCAACCGTTCCGGCGCCGCCGCAACACAAATTGAAGGTGCGCTGTGATGCACGGAGCAGTGCGAAAGTGACTGCCTGCGGTAGTGATACCGCTGTACGGATGATTGCTTTTCGGGCAGCTTAATTGGTAATTATCATGAATACCGCTATTATAAAAATAACTCAGGACGCCGTTCGGCTGTCCTGAGTTATTTTGTTTGCTCGCAGAAAAATGATATAAAGTAAAAGTGTACTATCAAAAATGAATATGTGCGATTGCCTATGCAGTGTACTATCGAGGTAAAGGGTAGTTTTTTGCGCGCTCTTTCACCTGCGTTAGCAACCTTTAGGCTATGAAAGCATTCACTTATGTGCGATAAGTCTATTATTTATTTCACTGTTACTTTAATGGCGGTCGGGTACCCGTTAGGAGAGTAGACCAAAACCGTTGCCGTACCTTTGCCAATCGCCGTGAGAGTGCCGTTTTTATCTACTTTAACGACCGCTGTATTGCTTGAAAGGTAGCGATATTGCGGCACATGCAAAATCGGCAGCTTGCTTTTATTCACAAAGACAAGCGAGGGCTTAATTTTAGCCTTGCCGCTGCGGCTGAGAGTGAAGGAATTCTTAGCCACCTTCACCTGCTTAACACTTGTGTGCTTACTCTTTGTGCCTGCAATATGCAGTGTCGGTGATTCAAAAATATTGACATATTTATTGCCAACCTTCTTTTGCGGCACAATATACACTCTGACATTCTTGCTTAAGTTTAGCTTTTTGCCTTCTAATTTTGTAAAGTTAAAGTTTGTTGCATTCTTGCCGGCTGTGCCGATTTTCTTAAATTTATATTCTAATCCGCAGTAGGTTGCGTAGATAATATAGCGGTCTGCATCTTTGACCTTGCCCCATTTTACTGCGACCTTTTGCGCGCTTGCCATGCCCTTTAAGCCTGCAATAAATTGCTCGTAAGCGAGCTCCTTATCTGCTTTTTCTGCTTGCTTTTTCTTGGCGCTGTCAACATAGCCGCACACGGTGCAGGTGAAGCGTGCATTTCCCTTATTACCGTAGCTGTGCGCCGCTTTAGCCTTTTGAGCTTCACAACGGCTGCAAGCGTGCCAATGGCTTTTGGCATCATGCTTCCATTCTGCCTGCCAATCGTGACCGAGAGGTGCAATATCCGCAAAGGTTTGTGATTGCGCTTCAAATGCAGGAATTGTGAAAACCGCGGTATAAGTTGTTTCACCGTTTTCGGTGCAGGTTGGCTCTTTCGTCATTTCAGAGGCGGTAGTTACTGTCTCGCTTTCCACATAGCCGCAAATTTTGCAGGTGTGGGAGGCGCTTACTGTATCCGTCCCCTCCCAAGCATAGGTGACTTCTCCATAATCATGTGATTCTTTATCGAGCACTGCATCACAGCGCGTGCATATGTGCCAATGGTCTGTGGCATCATTGGTCCATTTGTCATATCTCCACTCGTGGGTCAGTGCGGGGGTAGTGGTTCTGTTGTAGCTATCGCCGCAGTCGGTGCAGGTGTATGTATCGTAGCCTTCCGTGGTACAGGTTGCGGGAACAGTTGCTGTTACTTTGTAGGCATGAGGTACCGGCTTTGTGATATTGGTTTTATAAATCGAGCCATCTGCCTTCGTTCTCTCGGTGCCGCATACCTCGCAGGTATAGGTTGTGTATCCTTCTTCCGTGCAGGTAGGTGTCACAACATCTGCTACATATTGATGCGCTTTTGGTGCTACATAGTCGCCTGTATAGCTTTCGGTACAGTTTGTGCATTGATAAGTGGTGTAACCGTGCTCGGTGCAGGTAGGTGCTGAAAATCCGGTTGATACAAATTGGTGCGCCCTTGCAGGGGTTGTCGCTTTATTATAAGTTTCACCGCAATAGATACAAGTGTAGGTATCATAGCCCTCACTTGTGCAGGTGGCAGGCGTGGATGCGCTCACTCTGAAATCGTGAATAATCGGCTCATACACTGCATTCACAGTTACGCCGCCGAGGGAAAACTCGTAAGGCTGCCAATATCCGTTGTAACCATCTACCGCCGGAACATCGGGCTCGGTGATACTTGTTGTTTCTACAGTATAAGGTATTTCTGCAACTGTTGCGCCGTTTGCGATAAATTTTGCTTTGTATGTAATCGGTGCATAAACCGCATTGACACTGACATTGCTGTTCGGCATAATGAATTCTCCGTCGGTAACAGGAATATCGGTTCCATCTGCCGCGGTAACGGTTAAGCTTGCAAGCTCATACCCGGTCTCCTGTGAAGTGAATATCGAAACCTCATCGCCTGTATAGGCTTTTTTATCGGACAGGATTGTTGTGCCGTGTTCACTCGATGCTGCGGTCAATTCCGCCTTGTGGCAGAATGCAAAATTCACATTATAATTCTCACTAATGCCAAGAACTTCCCCTGTTGTTTGACTGACAGCGGCATCCAATTTAAAGCTGTCGGTATGGTCGATGCCGGTATCGCTTGCGACCTTCCAGCAATAGCCCGTATCGGTCTCTCCGGAAAGTGAAATGCTGTCACTATCCGACTCGTTGGTGAAAGTCATAGTGCCGTATCGGTTGCTCCAATAAGCATTATACTGGTCAACAAAATCAGTATAAATATACCCCTCGTTGCTGCTCGTGGCTGCAGTTTTGCTTTGAATAATGCTTAAATCTGTATTCTTATTTCCGCTGCTATCTTTTGTATAAACAGTAGCGGACTGCGGAACCGGTTGCTCATATTTAAACACTACGGTTTTAGTCACCGTTTCAAACCCGGATGCTGCCGCACTGACAATTGTATATGTCACCCTGATGCCGTTAATCTCGACTGTCACTCGACCTGCCCAGTTGGGGATAGTGATTCCGCCAAAATTAACATAAAGTGTTGCTTCATTATAAAAAACATCACTGTAAAAAGTGGTGGACCATTCCTCATCGGAATCATCAATATCATTTTTAATTTCCCAGCTTTTCACCGGCAAGCTCTGGTCAACATTTGTCAAGTCAAAATGAGCATAGTTCCAACCATCCGCATCGTCGGTGGTTTTTACGGAGAGTTTGTAGGTATAGCCTGTGACAGGTGCTGCTGCATTTGCCACCAGCGGCACACAAGTCACAGCGCTCATAATCATACAAACACATAAAATGAGACTTAATACTTTATTCATCATAGATACTCCCTTCATATATAAATATATATGTAAGTATTTTTCGTTAATTATAACAAATGATTTAACAATTGTCTAGTAAAAGAGCAAAAGGGGCTATCTCAACTAAATTGATTCGTTAAGGCAACTTTTTTATGCAAAATAAAAAAGCAGACTTCCGATAGTGCGTAAGTCCGGTGAATAGTGTATAATTTAATTGCAGAAAAAATCAACTAATCACAAGGAGATTCTACACTGATGAGCAGAAAATGTCAACTCACTTTACCGATTCATTTAGAAAAAATAATTGCTACCGATGATGAGGTATTCACTTTAGAAGAGATCTTCTAACTTTTAGTTCATAATATAAATCATTTTATAATAATATGTAAATATGCGAGTGCGCAACAAAGGTTATACAAACTATATTTTTTAAGAGTGGAGTTTGAAGAGTAAAGAGTGGAGTTGATGGCGGGATCCGCACCTCTCTATTTATCTTGCTACCTATAGAAAATGGAAAAGTTTGCTGATAAATAAGCACAATAATTAGTTATTTTTAACATTGTGAATGATTTGGAAATATAGTACAATAAACATAGACTGAGCAAAGGGGGAAGCAGCCGATGAACTATGTGAAGGCGACAAAGCATTTGGCATTTATGCAACATCTGCGCCCCTTGTTTGGCAACCGTGCGTGTTTTGAGCGCACATGCGCCGCCCAAGCGGTGCCCGCGTGCGCTTGTGCGCCCGGCTATCCATTCAAATTTTAACCTTATTCTGTACTATCAGAATAAGGTTTTATTTTTTTAAGGGGTAAATGATGATGAAAAAAATTGCAATGATTATGGGTTCCGACAGTGATTTGGCTGTTGTGCAAAAAGGGCTGGATGTGCTCGAAGAATTCGGTGTGCCTTATGAAGTGCACATTTTTTCCGCACACAGAACACCTGCCGCTGCCGCCGCCTTTGCTGCCGGCGCGCGGGAAAACGGGTTCGGCGTGATAATTGCCGCTGCAGGCATGGCTGCACACCTTGCCGGCGCTCTTGCCGCAAACACACTGCTGCCCGTGATTGGAATCCCTGTCAAATCCAATTGTTTTGACGGAATGGATGCTT
>ONWY01000161.1 GCA_900321665.1 uncultured Eubacteriales bacterium | reverse complement strand
CACCATGGCGATCATCGACGACCACCGCGGCTATTACCCCTACAAGTCCCACTACGATTGGGTATCCACCATGGGCACGACCGAGATTGGCGGTAAAAAGCAATACTTCGGCTTTAATCTGACCCGCAACCAATCCTTAAATCAGGATGATTATAATGAAAACCTGATTTGGTTTGAGGGCTCCTCCACCAGGCTGACCCCTGTCAGATTCGAGCACATCGGCGGTGACCCCTTCAAGTGGTACATCTATGATGAATACGGAATGGTCAAGGTGTATTTTGATATCACCGATGAGCACTTAATGCGTGTACCGGCAGGGTTGATTGATATCAACTACCATGTGGATTTCGGTACTCTGCGCGGCTATATCTGCAAGCCCGACGGCACCAAGATTGTGCTTGACGGTATGACAGGCATCGGCGAGGATAAATCCCTGCGATTCTGATTGCCCGAAAAGCGATGATTTGCAACTGCCGCCGCAAGGCGGCAGTTATATCGCACGACAGTTAGATATATTTAACCAACGCCGCCGTATTTCCGCTATTCTGCCTTTCATTTCGGAGTGATAAAACAAGCTCACCATTCGACCGATTTAACTAAATTACTATATATTGTTGACTTTTTAAAATAAATAATATAATATATTTATATATAGTATTTTTTTGAAAGGTTAGCTTAGTTATGAATACCGTGCTATTTATGATGGGCGGTAGCGGTACCCGCTTCGGTGCCGATATCCCCAAGCAGTATATCGAGGTGGAGGGCAGACCGATTTACACCTATGTGGTGGAGGCATATGCCCGCATCGAGCAGGTGGATAACATTGTTATCGTATCCCACGCGGATTGGATTGATTTTGTCAATGAAACCAACCAAAAGCTCGGCTTGCAAAAGGTTGCCGGTGTTGTTGCAGGCGGTTCTACCCGCAGCGAGTCCGTGCTCAACGGCTTGACCAAAATCAGCGAGTTTGCGCAAGCGGAGGATGTTATCTTAATCCACGATGCCACCCATCCGTATGTCGACCGCGAGGGCACGCTGAAAATTATTGAAAGCGTCAAAAAGCACGGCGGTGCCACCTTAGGCGCCTGCCAATATGATACCATGTATATGATGGATGAAAACAATATGCTTACCAAGGTAGTCCCCAGGCAGTATATTGTTTCGGGCGCTTCCCCGGAGGCATTTAGCTTCGGCTTGATTTATGACATCTACCAAAATGCAGACCCGCAATATTTCGAGCAGATGACCAGTGCCGGTGCCATTGCACTTGCCAACAACATCCCGATGGAAGTGGTGCCCACCAACCTCATCAACCTCAAAATCACACACAAAGACGATATGGAGGCTTGCAAAGAGCTTCTTAAATCATATTTTTTTAAAGACTAAGGAGAAAAAGCTATGATAAATCCATTAAAAGATATGGTCGAAAAAAGAAAAATCGGCATACACTGCGGTATTCCTTCCTACTGCAGCGCCAACAAGCTGGTGATTGAAGCAGCACTCGAGCAATCCAAGAGATTGCCCGGTCAAAGTGTTTTGATTGAAGCCACCTCTAACCAGGTCAATCAAGACGGCGGCTACACCAAAATGCTCCCTGCCGATTTTAAAGAATATGTTTATCAAATTGCCGAGCGCATTGATTTTGATAAAAAGCTCATCGTTTTGGGCGGCGACCACTTAGGTCCGCTGCCGTGGTGCGATAAGCCCGCGGCATACGCGATGGAGCAGGCAAAGATTTTAGTACAGCTGTGCGTTTCCTCCGGCTACACCAAAATTCACCTGGATACCAGCATGAAGCTTGGCGATGACCCTGCCGGTGCGCTTGACCCGCTGGTGGTTGCCGAAAGAGGTGCATTCCTGTATCAGGCAGCAGAAGAAGCCTTTGCCGAGTACCTCAAGGAGCACCCGGATGCCGTGCACCCGGTATATGTTATCGGCTCCGAGGTTCCGATTCCCGGCGGCGACCAGGAGGAGGGCGACCATGTAGAGGTAACCACGCCGCAGGATTTTGAAAACACATTAAGAGCCTACAAAGAAAAATTCCACGATTTAGGGCTCGATAACGCATGGGAAAACATCATTGCCGTTGTCGTGCAACCCGGTGTGGAGTTTGGCAATGCCGATGTGCATAATTATAACAGATTAGATGCAGCTGACCTTTGCAAAACACTCAAAAAGTATCCCGATATTGTTTTTGAAGGTCACTCCACCGATTACCAAACCCCGCAAGCGCTCAATGAAATGGTGCAAGACGGTATCGCCATCATCAAGGTCGGCCCCGCGCTCACCTTCGCTGTCAGAGAAGGCTTGTATGCCCTCTCAATGATGGAGAAGGAATTAATCACCGATGAGAGCAAGCGCGCTAACTTTATCGAGATTCTCGAGCAGGCAATGTTGGCAAACCCGAAGTATTGGGAAAAGTATTATGACGGCGATGCCCACAAGCAAGCCCTTTCGAGAAAATACGGTTTTTCCGACCGCAGCCGTTACTATATGACCGTTCCCGAGGTGGATGCGGCAATTGATAAGCTCCTTGCCAATATTGATGAAATCGGCGGTATCCCGCTCAACATGCTCAGGCAATATATGCCCCAGCAGTTTAAGCATATCAGAGAAGGCAGCTTAATTAACCCCACCGCGCGCGACCTTGTCAAGGATAAGGTAGTAGAGATTATTGATGATTATAACTATGCTGTTATCCACAGCTACATGACCGCCAATATGTTCTAATGCCCGCGTGCAAGCAGCAGGTCATAAAGCGCCTGCAAAGAAAACCAAGATTATACAAAAGCTTGAGGCGAACCCGCTTTCGCCTCATTGCTTTAAAATCCAAAATAAAAGGAGATACCATGAAAGCAGCAGTTTTATATGGCGATGAAGATTTCAGATACGAGGATGTAGCCGACCCCGCACTCGGCGATAACGATGTAAAAATCCAAGTGAAAGCATGCGGTGTTTGCGGTTCCGATATTCCCAGAGGGCTTGCAGGCGGCGCGCACTATTACCCGATTATATTAGGGCACGAGTTTTCCGGTGTCGTTGCGGCAGTCGGCAAAAATGTGACAAGAGTGAAGGTTGGCGACCATGTTGCCGGTGTTCCGCTCAAATCCTGCATGAATTGCCCGGATTGCGCAAAGGGCAATTTCTCGCAGTGCAAGAATTATTCCTTCATCGGCTCTCGCGACCCGGGTGCATATGCCGAGTATTGCGTGGTTCCCGAAACCAACGCAGTGAAAATTGATGAGAGCATCCCCTTCACCAGCGCGGCAATGTTTGAGCCGTGCACCGTTTCGCTCCACGGCGTGCGCGTGAGCAACTACACCGGCGGCGGTACCGTTGCCGTGCTCGGTTGCGGCACCATCGGCTTATTTGCGCTGGAGTGGGCAAGAATTTTCGGTGCGAAGAAAATTGTCGCCTTTGATATCTCCCCCGAGCAGCTGGAAACAGCAAAAAAAGTAGGTGCAGATGTCACCATTAATACCTTAGATAAGGACTTTATGGAGCAAGCAATGGCAGCTACAGACGGCAGAGGCTTCGATTGGGTGTTTGAAAGCGCCGGCAGTGTGCCGACCATTCAGATGTCTTTCGAGCTTGCCGGCAACAAAGGGCACATCTGCTTCATCGGCACGCCTGTAAAGGAGATGACCTTCACGAAGAAGCTGTGGGAAAACATCAACCGTAAAGAATTAACCTTGACAGGCTCTTGGATGAGCGGCGGCACCGCGCCCTTCCCCGGCGATGATTGGTCGCTGACCGCGCACTATGTAGCCACAGGCGAGATGATTATTGACCCGAAATTCATCTATAAAAAGTGGGCACTCAAGGATACTGCGCAAGCTTTCCAAGATTTCAAAACTCCCGGTAAAGTCAAGGGCAGAGTGATGCTTGTAAATGAATGATAAACAGCCGCCCGAGTGAAGTTGTCAAGTAAAAGTGGACACTAAAAAAGTTCAAATTACGATTTAAGGTTAAAAGCCCTGTTCAGTTCTGAACTGAACAGGGCTTTTTCT
>ONWY01000105.1 GCA_900321665.1 uncultured Eubacteriales bacterium | reverse complement strand
GCCGGATATTAAACACATCGGGGTGAGCTTTTTCAATTTCATCAAAGAGCACCACGCTGTAAGGGCTGCGCCGGACCGCCTCCGTCAGCTGACCGCCCTCATCGTAGCCCACATAACCGGGAGGCGCGCCGATGAGCCTGGAGACAGCAAATTTTTCCATGTACTCGGTCATATCAATTCTGACCATGTTCCTTTCGCTGTCAAACAAGCACGCGGCAAGGCTCTTCGCAAGCTCTGTTTTGCCGACGCCGGTGGGGCCTAAGAACAAAAACGAGCCAATTGGCTTGTCGGGGTCGGCAATGCCTGCTCTTGCGCGTTGCACCGCTTCGCTGACAAGGCGCACCGCTTCCTCCTGCCCGACCACTCTCTTGTGGATTTCCGCCGGCAGCTCCAGCAGCTTTTTTCTCTCGCTTTCCACAAGCTTTGCGACCGGGATACCGGTCCACTTGGCGACAATGCTGGCAATTTCATTTTCGGTAACCGTATCGTGTACCATGGTGCTTGCACCGATTTCCTTTTCGCTCTTTTGCTCGGCTTCGCGCAGCTGCTTTTCGAGCGAGGGGAGAACCGAATATTGCAGCTTTGCCGCGGTCTCGTATTCATAATTGAGCTGCGCCTGCTCGATGTCTGCGTTGGTTTTATCAATTTTTTCTTTTAATTGCTTGAGCGCATCCACCGCCTGCTTTTCGTTTTCCCAATCGGCTTTGAGCGCATTGTAGCTCTCCTTTTCGTTGGCAAGCTCCTCTTGGAGCGCGGCATAGCGCTCTTTTGAGAGCGGGTCGGTTTCTTTCTTTAACGCCATTTCCTCAATTTCGAGGAGCATGATTTTCCGCCTGGCGTCATCAAGCTCGGCGGGCATGGAATCAATCTCTGTGCGAATCATGGCGCATGCTTCATCCACCAGGTCAATTGCCTTGTCGGGCAGAAAGCGGTCGGTGATATAGCGGTTAGAGAGGGTGGCGGCAGCGACCAAGGCATTATCGTGGATTCTTACACCGTGGAAGATTTCATAGCGCTCTTTTAAGCCTCTGAGAATGGAAATGGTATCCTCCACAGTCGGCTCGCTGACAAGCACCGGCTGAAAGCGCCGCTCAAGGGCAGCGTCTTTTTCGATATATTTTCTGTATTCATCAAGCGTTGTGGCACCGATGCAGTGCAGCTCGCCTCTGGCAAGCAGGGGTTTGAGCAGGTTGCCGGCATCCATACTGCCCTCGGTTTTGCCGGCGCCCACAATAGTATGCAGCTCGTCAATAAAGAGCAATATTCTGCCTTCCGACGCTCTGATTTGCTCCAATACCGCTTTGAGCCTCTCCTCAAATTCACCGCGGTATTTTGCGCCGGCAATCAGCGCGCCCATATCGAGCGAAAACACCGTTTTGTCCTTCAGCGCCTCCGGCACATCGCCTTTGACAATGCGCTGCGCGAGCCCCTCCGCAATAGCGGTTTTACCGACACCGGGCTCGCCGATAAGCACCGGGTTATTTTTGGTCTTTCTGGAAAGGATGCGAATCACATTTCTGATTTCCGCGTCCCTGCCGATAACCGGGTCCATTTCATTGTTTCTCGCGCGCTCCACCAAATCGGTGCCGTATTTGGTCAGCGCATCATAGGTATCCTCCGGATTATCGCTTGTTACTGCGCCGGTTTTCACCTTGGCAAGAGCAGCGCTGAAAGCGCTTTTGGTGATGCCGTTTTGATTAAGCAGGCGCTTCATTTCGGGGGAAGCCTCCGAAAAGAAGGCAAGCATCAGGTGCTCCACCGAAACATAGTCATCCTTAAGCCTTTTTGCAATTTTTTCGGCGGTGGAAAGAATGGCTCTAACCTCTCCGGAAGCATAGATTTCACTGCCTGCACCGCGCACCTTCGGCAGGGCGGATATGCTGCTCTCAAGCGCTGCCAGCACCCCGGTGGTATCAACGCCCATTTTTTTGAAAATGGAGGGAATCAAGCCGCCGTCCTGGTCAACTAAGGCATAGAGCAAGTGAGAATCCATTAAGCTTTGGTTCTCGTTTTCCGCGGCAATCGCCTGCGCAGTGTTTACCGCTTCTATTGTTTTTTGTGTGAATTTTTGTGTGTTCATACCAACACCACCTTTTGATTTTTGAATAGTTAGAATTTAGCGACCTGTGCTCGCAATGAATTGCAATAGAATTGCATGATATGACCTTCGGTCGTGAATTGTGTCTATGACACATGAATTGCCCCCTTGGGCATTTTACAATTCAATTCATGGAGCGAAGCGAAAAATCATGGCATAGCCAAATCATGACGGCAAAGCCGTCAATTCATTGCCGGGCTTTCCCCGACAAATTAGTATTTACAATATTATTCCCGCTTCCTGCACATATTCCGCATAATCGCGCGCGATTGCTTCCCTATCTTTTGCACCGCCGATATATGCTTTGAGCGAAGCGTCAAAAAAGTCAACATATCGGCTGACTGCCGCCGCGATTTGCTGCGCATTGTAATCTCGCTTTTGGGGCAGGGCAATGCTTCGCATAAAGCGATTTTGGTAAAGGGAATATGCCGGCACCTGCAAGCTGTTTTCCTCAAAGTAACTGCGCTCGATGCCGACCCATAGCTTGAAAAAGCGCGCAAGCTCCTCCAAAAGCGCTTCGGATTGTGTTCGGAAATGAAGCGTCATATCGCCGAGCTTGTTACTTGTGCTGTGGTCGAGCACCAGCTCGTATTTCAAAGTCGGTCGGTATTTGTAGGAGAGTGCCGATTTTAAATAAAAGGTATCGGAGTGGGGCATAAAAAAGGGCACCAAATTCTCCGAGGAAGCAAAAAATGAATCAATTTCGCTAAAAATATCGTTCATTCGCCTTTGAAAAGTGGAAACACCGAAATATTCCGCCAGCACATCATCAATTAATGCCGAGCGGTTTGTGCCGCGCCGGTGTGCTTCCTCATCCACCGCGCGCACGACCTCATCATTGAGCATTAAAGAGTATAGTCGCTTTGCCATTGTATCGCCTCCTTATGTTGTTCGAGATTATTATAACGCATCTCAAATTTTTGTCAATAGATTTATATAAATCTTAACACGAGTTATATAAATGATTTACAGATTGTTCATAAATTCAAAGGGTAAATTGAACATCATATTTACTCTCATCTAATCTGTCTACTCCTCAGTCGCCTTTGGCGACAGCTTCCCTCATCAAGGGGCGCCAAGAAGAGGTTAAATTGAACATCATATTTACATTCATCTAATAGAGCGAAGCGGAACGGGAGAGGGTGTCCCTCCCTCAACTATACACTATACACTAATAGCTAAACACTATTTATCTGCCTGAGGGCAGATAAATTCGATCGAAGCGGAACGGGTACGAATGTGTCGCCCTCAACTCGACTTGAATAGTCGAATATAACTGCGTTTTAACGCAATATAACTGACACATCGTGTCAATATAACTTGTGCGAAGCACAAATATCTTAAATTCTAATTGAGCCACCCTTGCGGGTGGCTCAATTAGAATGAACCCCCGCAGGGGTCTGCGGGGGTTCATATTATGCTTCGGCTTCGGTAAGTGCAGTCACATCGCCAAGCCCTGTGTAGGTAACCGATTGAATGACAAGCGGCTTCATATTTTCTTCTTCATTTTCTTGGAATTTCTCGATATCATCAATTTTACCCTCTACCTTAACGGTATATTGATAAACATCGTGGTTCATATTAAAGGTCATGCCTTCTATCTCATAGCCGTTGTAGGTCCAACCGTCATTTAGCAAATCACCGATGGTTTTGCCCGCAAGCTTATCAAGCTGCTCTTGGGTCATCATGCCGTTGCTGAGGTTTTCCCACTTATCGATGTTTAAAGGTTCTACCAGCGCGTTGTATTTTTCTTCATAGTCCTCCTTTGAAGCGTCAAGCGCATAAACCTTATCCATTACCTCTTGCGGCATAGTGGCGATGACGCGGTAATAGGCACCGTCAATACTGAAGGCATATACATATTTGTTATTTACCGAACCGGATTGCTCAAGAGTTGCTTTATCATAGCTCATGGCGTCGCCAATGGTTTTAAAACCGTTGACAATCTCATCAGTTTGAGCCGAGTCTGCCGGTGCAGTGCTTGCTTGATTGGAATTAGATTTTGAGCAAGCGGCAAAGACCGAGAGCATCAATGCGAGCGAGAGGATGATAGAAATTGTTTTTTTCATAGTGATTCTCCTTTTCTTTATGCTGTCATCAGCGCTTGCGCACTGAAAATGATGTATCATATTATACTATATATAGGCAGGAAAAGTCCAACAAAATCGAAAAAAATTTGATATTTTTGCGCTTATGTCAAATAGGATTGATTCATTCGCGCATAGATAGTATAATAAAACCATTAAAATAAGAGTCGGCATATGTCGGCTTGCGAAAAGAGGTAAATCAATATGATGAAAAAAACAATCTGCCTTCTCTTGGCAGTGGTTCTAAGCGCGCTGGTCTTGTGCAGCTGCGGTTCAAAGCCCGCCGAGCAGGCAGAGCAGACAACCGCCAAGCAGGAGGTAACCGAAATGGTGGCAGAGGATGGAGTGAAGCTCTCGAATGATGCCTCCGACTTTGTGCTGATTAGCGAGGCGGTGCCGGATGTAATTTTGGAAATTCGCTACTACTCCACCTACAATTTTGTCGGCAAGCGGATTGACGGCTACGAGGAGCCGCTCGCCTTCTTGACCAAGGAAGCCGCTGCCGCGCTCAAGCAGGCGAGCGATGAGCTGGTCGCCAAGGGCTACCGCTTGAAAATTTACGATGCTTACCGCCCGCAGATGGCGGTGACCAATTTCAAAAATTGGGCGCTCGATGCCGAGGATACCAAGATGAAGGAATACTTCTACCCCGAGCTCGAAAAGGATGTTTTGTTCCCGCAGGGCTATATTGCGGAGCACTCCGGCCATAGCAGAGGCAGCACGGTCGACTTAACCCTTTTTGATATGAAGACCGAAAAGGAGCTGGACATGGGCGGCACCTTCGATTACTTCGGCGAGCTGAGCCACCCCGATTATAAAGAGGGGCTGACCGAGCAACAATATGCTAATCGAATGCTGTTAAGAGAAACGATGCTCGCGCATGGCTTCAAGCCTCTGCCCGAAGAGTGGTGGCACTTTACGCTTGAAAAAGAGCCCTATCCCGAGACCTACTTCACCTTCCCGATTAACAGCGAGGCGCTGAAATAAAAGAGCGTGCAGCTTTCGCAGAAAAGAGAGAAAAAAGAAGAATGGGGGCGAGGCACCCGCTCGTCCAAACAAATTTCGCAAGAGAAAAAGGTTTGCGAGCAAACCTTTTAAGTTTGCTTCATTTGTTTCTCCTCCCCCCAAAAAAGTTTGCTTTGCAATACTTTTCGGGGACCCCATTTTT
>ONWY01000080.1 GCA_900321665.1 uncultured Eubacteriales bacterium | reverse complement strand
TAAATTGTTTTTTTCAAACACTTCTTTAATATCCAGTAAAATTTTTAATGATTCGATTTGAATATCCCTTAAATCACAATTATAATAACTCATAAAATCTATTTTCCCCTTGCCACTTAATTAGAAAAAGGAATTTATTCCTAAATCACATGACTGTCTTTCTCTTTTATTGACTTCAGTTTGTTTTTTTTCTATAATAACATTATAATTTTAACTTAAAGGACATTTATATGAAAAAAAGAATTCAATGGATAGATGTAGCAAAAGGTCTGCTCATCATTTTTGTGGTTTTTGGTCATAGTGAAATCCCATCCACTGCACAATTAATCATCAATTCTTTTCACATGGCTGCCTTTTTTGTTTTGGCAGGCTTTACATTTAATGCCAATCGACCGACAAAAGAGTTTATTTTAAAGCGCACAAAATCAATCCTAATTCCTTATTTTCTTTTCGCCGCACTATTGCTAACTGAAAAATTTTTAGTTCACCGCTTTATTGCTCCTAATGCGTTTGATTTATTGCACGGCATAATCAGTATTTTTGTGCCTGTAAGCGGTAGTGCTTACACTTCTGTTTATGCACTTTGGTTTTTGCCCTGTATATTTTTATCCGAATTGGTTTTGTTTTTTATTGAAAAAATCAAGCAATTTTGGTTGCGTTGTTTGTGCTTAATCGGTAGCATGTTGATTTGTGTTTCCATTCATTACCTCACCGGTGTTACATCTATTATCAGCTTATTACCGCTTGCTTGTTTCTTTATTCTCTTTGGCAAAAAGGCGAAACAATATATCTATTTGGTTCAAGAAAAGAAAGGGCTGGTCGCTTTAATCTCTTTGCTTTTATTTGCGGCCTGTGTGGCAACTAATGCCTTCTTAAGCAACCATACCGGATTTGATTTTAGCAGTTTAAATACCGGCATTCTGCCTCTATATATTTTAAGCGGTATTTGCGGCAGTGCATTTATCATATGCGTTTCTATGGTGATAGAAAAAGTAAAAATTTTACAATTAATCGGCAAAAACAGTTTGTATTACTACGGATTTCACTACATCATTCTATCGGTGGCGGAAAAGCTAATCCCCTTTGGTTGGCTTTGTGCGATAGCAACACTTATCGTGCTATTTCCGATTGTAAGCGCATATGTGTTTTTAAAAAATCAGGTTATTACTAAATTAGGAGAAAAACATGATTAGCATTATCATTCCCGTTTATAATGTCGAACAATATTTAAGTAATTGCATTGATTCTGTTCTCAATCAAACCTACAGTGATTTCGAGCTGATTCTTGTAAACAACGATTCACCGGATAGAAGCGGAGAAATCTGTGATACTTATGCGCTTAAAGATGCTCGCATTAAAGTAATCCATCAGCAAAACGGCGGCCAATCCTCTGCGCGTAACACAGGGCTTGAAACTGCCAAAGGTGAATATATCACTTTTATAGATAGTGATGATACTGTTGACCCGCATTTTTTGCAAACCCTTTTAGATTCCCTTGAGGAATACCCCCAAGCTGACCTCTCTATTTGCGGTTGTGAATTTGTTGCCGAGAGCAAAACCACATTTGAACCTTTGCCTAAAAATACTCCTGCTGCATTGCTTTTAAATAAAGAACAGTTGTGGGACGAAGTTTTCGGTCACCTGAATAACTCTGTCTGCAACAAACTTTACAAAAAAGAGCTAATCGGTCATAACCGTTTTCCTGTAGGCATTTATTATGGTGAGGATTTACTTTTTAACCTGCACTACCTTCAAAACTGCTCTCATGCAACCATCAACCCTCTCGGCTTATATTTTTATTTTAAGCGTTCCGGCTCTGTGACCGGCGGAAAATTTAACAAAAACCGTTTTACGGAACTCAAATCAAAAGATGCCGCATTAAAAATAGTTGAAAGTGCTGCTCCCAAGCAAATCGACAATGCCAAAAAATATTGCTTTAAAGCGAGAATTAGTATTATTCGAAACATTTATCGACAACACTTACAAGCGGAGTATCGAAACGAATTAACCGAATGTAAAGCCTATATTAGTGAACACTATCGGGAAGTGAGAGTTCTATTAAAAATGAAAGAAAAAATAGAAATATGTTTCATTCGTTTTCCATTCATTTATAAATTATTTGTGAAACTTATCTGACTTTATTCTCAGCGAGCCGTCCGGCTCGCTTTTTTGAATGAGACCTTATTCTTTACCGTCCCATGCGCTGTATTCTTTGCCCTCCAAAATATTTGCTATGCGTTCACACGCATAGCCGTCTCCATATGGATTGCACGCATGAGACATTTTGTTATATTCCTCTTCATTTTCTAACAACAAACTGAAGGTGTTATAAATGTTTTCTTCCGACGTGCCAACCAATTTAAGTGTTCCTGCTGCAATGCCTTCCGGTCTTTCCGTTGTATCGCGCATAACCAATACCGGCACTCCATAGCTCGGGCATTCTTCTTGAATTCCGCCGGAATCCGTCAGGCACAAATAGGCGCGTGCTTCAAAATTATGGCAATCAAACACTTCAATCGGCTCGATGATATGAATTCTGTCGCATCCCGCAAGCTCTTCTTCTGCCGCTTTTCTGACAACAGGATTCATATGAATCGGATATATCGCTTTGCACTCGGGATGTTCCTCCAGCACTCTGCGAATAGCGCGAAACATATTATGCATCGGCTGCCCCAAATTTTCACGCCTATGGGCTGTAATAAAAATAAGTTTACTATCACCAACCCATTCAAGCTCGGGATGCCTGTAATCCTTCCGAACCGTATGCCGCATAGCATCTATTACCGTATTACCGGTGATGTAAATTTGAGAAGCGTTTTTTCCCTCTTTTATTAAGTTTTCTGCCGCAATCGGTGTCGGTGCAAAATGGTAGTTTGCAATAATGCCCACCGCTTGGCGATTAAATTCTTCGGGATACGGACTATAAATATTATATGTGCGTAAACCTGCCTCCACATGACCGAGCGGTATTTGCAAATAAAAACAGGCTAACGCGGTAACAAAAGTAGTAGACGTGTCACCGTGCACCAAAACAGTATTCGGGTTTTCTTTCTCTAATACTTCTTTGATTTTTTCTAAAATATTCGTTGTAATATCAAACAGTGTTTGGTTTGCCGTCATAACCGATAAGTCATAATCCGGCACCACTCCAAAAGTATGTAGCACCTGATCCAACATTTGTCGGTGCTGCCCGGTCACGCAAACGATTGTTTGCACATTTTTTCTGTTTTTTAATTCCAACACAAGCGGGCACATTTTAATTGCCTCCGGTCTTGTGCCAAAAACAAGCATAATTTTTTTCATTGATGAACCTTTAGAAGAAATTAAATAAAATATGTGTGTGGTAAATCACAAATATTTCTTGTATCTAACACTATTTTAGAAGAAAGCTTTTCCAAATTTTCTTTGATTTCATTGTGACCTACCATAATTACAACCAAATCAACAGCATTTAAAAATGCATCTAAATCATGGTACTGGTTTTTGACCACATCCTTTTCAATAAACGGGTCATATACCTTTAACCCCACTGCCAAATGTCTTTCCTGGCTTTCAAGTAACTGTAATGTGGGGGATTCTCTCATATCATCCACATTTTCTTTGTAAGTCAACCCATAAAGACCCACTCTTGTAATATCTGTTAGGCCTTTCTCTTTCATAATTTCATAGATTCTTTCAAGCACAAAATCCGGCATGGAATCGTTAATTTTCATTGACTCGCCAATTACCTTTGTCAACGCGGGATAATCGCCCACCAAGAACCAAGGGTCAACGCTGATACAATGCCCACCGACACCGGGACCCGGCTGCAAAATATTAACTCGCGGATGCATATTGCAAATTTTTATAATTTCATAAACATCCATATCATCATGCCTGCAAATTTTTGCAAGCTCATTGGCAAAGGCTATATTCACCGCTCTAAATGTGTTTTCAACCACCTTTGTCATTTCTGCCGTGCGGATATCGGTTACTACAATACTTCCTTGGCAAAACGAAGCATAAAGTTGTTTCACCTTTTCTCCGATTGCTTTATTATCTGCGCCGATTGTGCGGTTGTTATGCAAAAGCTCATGCACCATATTACCGGGAATAATCCGCTCCGGTGCGTGCACCAAGTGGATGTCCTCGCCGATTTCAAACCCGTTTTTTTCAATCACCGGGCGCACGAATTTATCAATGGTGCCGGGAGAAACAGTTGATTCAATGACAACGGTAGCTCCTTTCCGACAAACTTCCATCACACTTTTAACAGCAGAAACCACATAGCAAGCATCAATTTTTTTGCTGAATTTATCATACGGTGTCGGCACAGAAACAATATAAACATCCGTTTTCTGATACTCTGTGCTGAAAGTAATGCCGGCATTCAAAGCATCGGCAAATAACTCATCTAATCCCTTTTCTTTAAAAGTAGTTTTGCCTGCGTTGAGTGTTGCTACCAATTCTTCATTATAATCTGTGCCTACCACTTCCACACCATGAGATGCCATCATCAACGCTGTCGGTAGACCAATATATCCAAGACCAATAACATTTACCATAATTATTCTCCCTGCTTTTATAGTTCTTTTAGTATTTGATAAAACTCTTTAAAATTGACTTGTGCATTCCAATCTTGCAAATATTCGCGCCTTGCATTTTCTCTAAAATGCATATATTCACTTTCCGGCAGTTGGGCAATGCTTTGAATTGCCTCAGCCAATGCAAGCGGATTTCCCGGCTCGATGAGCAATCCGTTTTGTTTGTGATGTACCACCTCGGCTGTACCGCCTACATCAGTAGCAATCACCGGTATACCATGACTAATTGCCTCCATAATAGATACAGGGATACCCTCTGTATCGCTTGCATTTACAAATATGCTCACCTCATTTTGTTGATAATATCGGTGCAATTCATCATTCGGTACTCTGCCTGCGAACCAAAATGTTCCTGCAGCTAATTTTGATGTTGCTCTTTGCTTAATCTCTTCCAATTTCTCTCCATCGCCAAAATGTATCCACCGATAGGGAATATCCTTTAACACACTCAATGCTTCAATAATGATATCGAGCCTTTTTAAATCAATCACATTAGAACAACTTACGATGTTTAGCAAATTTGAATGGTGATATGGCTGCTCCCCGTGATCCATAACGCCTAAATGGAAAAAATGTATTTTATTACTGCATTCGGTTCTGTTAATTAAATAATCTGCTCCTTGCTTGGAAATTGGGAAAACGCTACTAAAGCGATTGCACATATATTTTCTTAAAAATTGATGCCCGATTTCGGTGCGCTCATCATAAAGGTCGGCACCGTGTGCCCTGCAAATCACTTTTGCCTTATTGTTTGCCAGATAATATGCTGCTAAAGCAGCACTGTCCATCCAATAAGAATATAGAATATCATGTTCATCAATCACAATCTGATTTTGCAAAAGTGAGGCTTGTATTTTCGCCGCTATTACTTTTGCGGAATAAACAAACATTAACAATTCTTTAAGACCGCGTTTGCTGAATTTATTGCATTGTTTGAGTTCTTTTAAGCCCTGAAAAAAAACTTTTGAGAACACTGCTTTCAATATTGTAAATCTGCTATTTGGAGAAGCAACATTCTTTAACGAACAGACGCGACAATCATGAACATCCCTTGCTGTTCCTTCCGGTTGCTGAAGCGGCACAATTACCATCTCCACATCGTTCGGAACACATGATATTTCCGGCTCTAAAAAAGTTTCTCCGCTACCGTATGGAAATGCATTTGTAATAAGAATAATTCTTTTTATCATACGATTTCCTCTATCAACTGTTCTAATTTTAAAGCCAAATTATCATAATTAAATTCAAGCACTTTGGCTTTGTCAGGAGTATATATAATTTTTTGTTTTTGCTTTTTGTTTTGCATCTGCTGCTTCAAATACAAAGCTAATTGCTCAATACCTTTTTTGTATTCGATTTCATTAACAGCAATACCCAAATGCATATTATTTATCATGTGTTCTGCTTCGCCATTTGGCAAAGAGCCGCAAGTAATACATATAATCGGTTTTTCCGCCATCATATACTCATAAAACTTGCCGGGTAGAATGCCTTGGTCAATCCCCGTATTCCAAGTTAATAATAGCAATAAATCCGATTCCTGCTGTAAGCGAATCGCTTGTGCATGGGGCACAAATCCATAATCATTTACAATGGCTTGTATACCGTATTTTTCAGCTTGTAAACGAACCACTGCGCCCTCTTTGCCGGCATATGAAAACGAGAAATCGTTTGCACTTATTTCTGAAGAAGTATCTGCCACCTGTTTTATTGCGGCAAAAAGCATATCAGCATCTCGACGCCCTAAATACATATCCCCCGCATAAGAAACAGTAAGTGCGGCATGCTGATTGGTTGCAAGCGAAACAGCCCTATGCTCTGTATCATACCCATTGTGTAGCACCTTGATTTTTTCTTTTTTGGCGCCTTCAAAACGACA
>ONWY01000254.1 GCA_900321665.1 uncultured Eubacteriales bacterium | reverse complement strand
AATCAGATGCTGCTGCAGGTTGAGATGGTGCTGCAAGCAAAGAAAATCGGTATTCTCGATATCAATAAGCTCAAGAAACCGATGGTCAAGGGAAAAACCGTTTCCGTTAAATAAGAGTAAAAATGGAAGCAGCCACGCGGCTGCTTCTTCTTCTTTTTTGTTCTTTTGCTTTTATTCCTCTTTGGGGGTGCGGTCACTTTTGTTGTTGAAGCCGCCTTCAATGACGGCTGCTAAATTGTCAATGACAAAGTGTTGCGCGCTTTCATCATACATCACAACCGTGTAGGCACCGTAAATGCCCATACGCTCTTCTTTAATGATACCCATCGCAAGCCCTTTTTGGGTGGGATGCTTGCGGTTTTTGCCGTTAATGGTAATGATTTCAAGCATGCCGATATCCACCAACCAATCGGTCAGCGCGGTCACCTTTAAATTATTCATATTTTCCGGCTTGAGGGCATTGATTTGCTTTGCCATATCGGAGATGTTTTGTGGTGTTTTGTAATATTTATAGCGGCTCCAATCAATGGCTTCTATATTAAAGGGCTGCTTTTTCTCGCGCTTCGGTTTTTTGACACCGCCGTTTTCAATCACCTCTTCGAGCACCTCCGAAACGAAGAACAAGCAGCGCGAAATGCGCACATTGTTGAGCGAGTCTCCCTCCGGCAGCTCCTCCTTGGTGAGCGGGTGAATCCCCTTTGCCATATCATCGATATATTCTTTTGCATGCGTTACTAATTTAATATCCATCATTTATACCGCCTAATGTATTATTTGTTTTATTATATCACAAACCATTTGGAGATAAAAGCAGTTGTCGGTGAGATTTTTTCAATCTTTTGAAAATGTAGAAAAACGGCGGCAATGCAATCAAAGGGAGAGGTATAGGTGATTGATTAATTTTAAAAATATGGTAAAATAATAATAAATAATATTACACCGGAGCAGGAAGGGAAGCGGTGAAAAAGAGTGGCAGAAGTTTTGGCAATGAAAATATCGGAAGCGGCACAGCTGCCGGCGGCATTTGCGCAGGCGCACTTTCCGCAGCGCTATGAAGCGGCGCAGCGCTTTCGCTTCGAGGCGGACCGCATGCGCAGCATGGCGGCAGGCACCCTGCTGTGGTATCGCTTCGGCGATTGTGAAAGCAGGCTGTGCAAAGGAGAGTGGGGAAAGCCGTACCTCGCACAAAGCGATTGCCACTTTAATCTTTCCCACAGCGGAGAGTATGCGGTGCTGGCAGTCCGCGCCCGAGCAGGCATGGATGCGCGAGGATGCCCTCCCGCGATTTGAAGCCTTATGGACTCTCAAGGAGAGTGTCATGAAGGCGGTCGGCAAGGGAATGCAGTTGGAGCCGAATACCTTCGAGGTGCTCCCTTTGTTGGAAGGTGAAGCGATAGAGATTGATGGGGTAAAGCTATATGGCTTTACAAATCGCTATGCTGACTATGCAGTTTCGCTTTGCGCGCAAAAACCGCTCATTTCGCTTTCTATCAAGGAAATCACAGCAGAGGATATTTTGAAAAAGTAAAAAAAGCAGTAAAAAAACGGTTTATGTAAAGCAATAAAGCTTTACATAAACCGTTTTTGATTTTGATTTTCATTTTTTAAAAACATCCTCATTGCCGGCAGAGTAGGGATTGCGATTGGGCTTTGCAGGCGCCTGCCGGCTCTCCCTTGCGCCCCATCTGCCGAAGCGAATGAGCGCATAGCGCAGCAGCCCTGCCGCCAGCCATGCGGCAAGTGTACCCCAAAACCACCATATGGATAGCCCGAGGGTGAAGTGTAAAATCAATGTCACCCACATCGGGATGGAGCACAGCCAGGAGCTGATGCGAAAAAACAAGAAGAACAAAATAGACCCCGCTGTACCGACAAATCGTTTCATCGCTTCTCCCTTCTTTGTACTATAATATGCTTTCATTTTATATTATCCACAAAACAAAGTCAATAATTTCGGCACTTGCTCTCATTGACTTTTTATGCTTCTGCCTTTATAATGACAATATATTGTTTTTGATAGGAGAAAGCTATGAAAGAAAAGTTTAAGGCGTTTACCGAAAAGCACGCGCGCTTATGGGAATTTATAAAATTCATCTTTACCGCGTTCAGCACCACGATTTTATACTATATCATTTTTTGGATTGGGCAGGCGACACTGGTCGAGCCGCTCAAGAATGTTGAGGTGCACAGCTCCATTTTGAAGTTTTTAGGGTATGATTCCAATTTAGGGCTTGCGATTGCGTACTTGAGCGCATCCTTTTTGAGCTATGTGGCTTCCTACATTATGAACCGCAAGGTAACCTTTAAATCCAATTCCAATGTGCTCGTTTCCACCCTGTTATTTGCACTGATGGTTGTGGTCACCACTGCCTTTACCTCTTGGTTTGGCACCTTTGCCACCAATTGGGCGGCATCAAAGGGCGGCTTTTGGGCAAGCGGTTTTATGAGCAGCATTGTGATACCGACCGTTGCCATGCTTATTCCTTTTGTTTGGACCTATCCCTTCCAAAAGTTTGTGATTTACAGAAACAAGCCAATTGAAGAAGAAGCAACCGAGCCGGAGGCAACGGAAGCTGCCGAAAGCGAGAAAGAATAAATGAATCCTGCGCAAAAGCGTATCATGCAGTCGAGGTCTGTTGACCGCGGCTGCTTTTTTCTTTAAAATGAAAGAAAGTGCTTTGGAAAACACCCTGCCTTTTTTGGCACTGCAAACAGTGCTAAAAAGGCAGAAAAATAAAAATAATAAATAAAAGCTCTATTTATTATTGACTTATTTATACCTTTGGGGTATGATATAACACAGCAAACACAATAAATTGTGCTTTATTTGCCATAAAAACACAATTTACACAATATTTTCTTCTTAATTCATTTGAAGATATTTGTTTCATTGATTGTGGAAGTATTTTAATTGTTTCTTTTCTAAAATAACTTTTCTCAAAATCACCATAATAGTTATCAAATGATTGGTTTGAAAATGAACCCTTTTCTATACGACCTGTCTCAATCGTTGGTGACTTATAATAACATGTTGATGCGGTTGCTGTATTTGCATATGTTGATGTATAATCCACTAATGCACCCAGAGTTGCCGAAATATTCATATCTTGACTATTGTCCGAAATAACTGTTGAAAAATTACCATACCAAAATTTATCAGTATTTGGATGCCAATGATCTTCTATTTTATATGTATACCAATTATTGTTAGTTTGTGTTATTTCTTTATAAAAAAATACTTCAATAACACCATTGTTTTGAATTGCATTTTTTGCTTCATTAGTATTTTCTATTTCGTATGTTGAAAATTTTAGACATTTAGAATCATCTAAATATCTATCTAACCATACCCGTTCACCAGGTTTCAACACTAACAATTTATTAGATACATTATTGTCATTAAAGGCAAACGAAACACCAATTACATATTGGTAAGGATTAAAAAGTTGGATTTGAAATTCATCTCCATCATTAAGATAAACTATTCGTTCATTGTCTTTATTATTGTATTCTTTCAATAAAGACTTAAATTTGGCTATCTTGGCCAATCGTGAATCGTAAACATTGTTTTTCATAAAATTTCATTATAAGATATATTTATATATCTTGTTTCATAAACTTTCAAGTTCATTCATAATAAACTTTCAAAAGCATTTATGTACTCAGTCAATGAAACAAAATGAATATATATAAAAAATATAATATTTATTGTTGTATTAATTCAATTAAAAGACATATTTTTAATATATAAAATAGTTTTTTTTAATTTATGACTTTAAATGATTTTGACAATATATGGTGTCTACATTGTATTGAAGATTTAGACAGATATGAAAATACATTAAAACA
>ONWY01000081.1 GCA_900321665.1 uncultured Eubacteriales bacterium | reverse complement strand
GCTTTGAGCTTTGCAAAAATTTCCTCACGTCCCATTTATAATTCCTATCGGGCGCGGGTATGCGCCCTTCAAATCTTCTCTATTCACTAACAAAAATGGGCAAATATGCCCATTTTTGTTATTTCATATTCCTAATCTTGTTTTTATCCTTCACCCAATTCACCTTGTTTTCCTGCCTGTTTCTGGCGATGGCAAGGGTGTAATCGGGCACATCCTCATAGATGGTGGAGCCTGCCGCGGTGTAGGCATACTTGCCGAGCTTCACCGGGGAAATCAGGTTGGTATTGCAACCGATAAAGGTGCCGTCGCCAATCACGGTGCGGTGCTTTTTCTGCCCATCGAAATTGACTGTCACACAGCCGCAGCCCATATTGATATTTTTGCCGAGGTCGCTATCGCCCACATAGGTCAAGTGGCTGACCTTGGTGCCATCATCAATCGTGGAATTTTTAATCTCCACAAAGTTACCGATATGCACGGCCTTGCCGATTTTCGAGCCGGGTCTGAGATGCACAAAGGGGCCTAAATCGCAACCGGTGCCGATGGCGCTCTTTTCGGCAACCACATTATCGAGTGTCACCTCGCTGCCGACCTTGCAATCGGTCAGATAGGAGTTGGGGCCGATAATGCAGTTTTTGCCGATTTTGGTTTCACCCAACAGCACGGTACCGGGCAAAATCCTCGTATCGGTACCAATCTCCACATCGGGGCCGATGATGATGCCCTCGGAGCACGGAATATCCACACCCGCTAACATCTGCTGCTGCAAAAACTTGTAGCGCAGCTTATCATTCAAATCCAACAGCTGGATTCTGTCGTTGGCACCCAGCACCACATCCGGGTTTTGCGCGGTGTACGCCGAGGTTCTTAAACCCTCGCGAATGGCAATCTCAATGCAATCGGTTAAATAATACTCGTGCTGCTTGTTTTTATTGGTAATCTTATCGAGCGCCGCCAGCAGCACATCGGTTTGGAACCAATAGGCGCCGGAATTGACCTCGCTGATTTCTCTTTGCTTGGCAGTGGCATCCTTCTCCTCGACAATCTCTTTCAAAAAGCCGCCGGCATCGCGCACAATCCTGCCGTAGCCGACGGGATTTGCCACATTGGCGGAAATGACAGTGACCGCATTATCATGCCGCTCGTGGTAAGAAAGCGCGCTCTTGATGGTGTCGCCATCCATCAGCGGGCAGTCACCGTTTAAAATCAAAGTGTTACCGCCGCGGAACTGCTTGATAAAATCCACCGCCTGCATCACGGCATGGCCGGTGCCCAAGCGCTCGGCTTGGAAGGCGGTCTCGGTATCGCCCTTGAGGTGCTCCTCGAGCATTTCATGCAAGTGCCCGGTGACCACGCAAATATCTTTCACTGCCGCATCGCGCGCAGCATCGATTGTCCAATCAATCATGGGCTTGAAGAGCACTTCGCAAAGCGCCTTCGGTTTGTTTGACTTCATCCTTTTGCCTTGCCCGCCGGCAAGAATTACTGCACAACTTTTCATTTCTATCCTCTTTTATTTTATTTTGGGTTTGCTGATTTTTTTCGTTTTTTCAATTGTCTGCCGACCGCTATTTTCATTTTTCAGCCGGCAAACACCTTCTAAAATTTTATTATATCACAAATTTCCGCATTTGACCAATAATATTCCGATAAATCGAAGCTGTTTTAAAAAAACGCTATCTCTAAAGCGATTATTGCAAGTCTTTTTTGCACCGGTTTTCCAAAAAAACCGGCTTTTTACTTTTGTCACCTGTTCACTGTCCTGAAAGCCCGAAACCTGCGGCTCTTAGGCAGATTTTGCAGCTATGTGCTATGAATTTGCGCCGATTTTTTATTCAAAGAGCCGAAGCAATACTTTGTGTATTGCGAGGGTCTTTGGGTAAAAAAGCGGTGTGAAGGCATAGCGCAGAGCTGTAAAAGCTGCTTAAAAGCCGACAATTTGTACATTGTGAATATATTATTGCTTATTTTATGCCTTTTTGCAAGCAAAATTTGGTAAAAATCTCTATTGCTTAATTGCGTTGATTAATATAAAATATTATGGAGCCACGAAATGTGGCGTTATATGATGTAATCAATAATATATAATGTATATGGAGGAAAATGTAAATGGCAAAAAAATATTGCTACCTTTTCTCGGAAGGTAATGCCAACATGAGAGAGCTTCTCGGCGGTAAGGGTGCAAACCTGGCAGAGATGACCAACATCGGTCTTCCCGTTCCGCAGGGCTTCACCATCACTACAGAAGCTTGCACGCAGTATTATGAAGACGGCAGACAAATCAATCCCGACATCATGGCTGAGATTGAAGAGTACATCGTGAAGATGGAGCAAATCAACGGCAAAAAGTTCGGCGATAAAGAAAATCCGCTTCTTGTTTCCGTTCGCTCGGGTGCAAGAGCTTCCATGCCCGGTATGATGGATACTATCCTCAACCTCGGCTTAAATGAAGAAGTTGTTGAAGTCATGGCAGAGAAATCCGGCAATCCGCGCTGGGCTTGGGACTGCTACAGAAGATTCATTCAAATGTATTCCGATGTTGTTATGGAGGTCGGCAAAAAATACTTTGAAGAGCTCATTGATGAAATGAAAGCCAAGAAAGGCGTTACACAGGATGTGGAGCTCACTGCAGAGGACCTCAAAGAGCTGGCAAACGCATTTAAGGCTGAGTATAAAGAGAAAATCGGTGCCGATTTCCCGACTGACCCGAAAGAGCAGTTAATGGGTGCCGTTAAGGCAGTGTTCCGCTCTTGGGATAACCCGCGCGCGAATGTTTACCGCCGCGACAACGATATTCCTTACTCTTGGGGTACCGCTGTGAATGTGCAGGCAATGGCATTCGGCAACATGGGCGATGATTGCGGCACCGGTGTTGCATTCACCCGTGACCCCGCTACCGGCGCAAAGGGCTTGTTTGGCGAGTTCTTGACCAATGCACAGGGCGAAGATGTTGTGGCAGGTGTCCGCACCCCGATGCACATCAGCGAGATGGAGCAAAAGTTCCCCGAAGCTTTCGCAGAGTTCACCAAGGTTTGCGCTCTGCTTGAAAACCACTATAGAGATATGCAGGATATGGAGTTCACCGTTGAGCACGGCAAGCTCTTCATGCTGCAGACCAGAAACGGTAAGAGAACCGCGCAAGCAGCGCTTCAAATTGCTTGTGACTTGGTAGATGAAGGCATGAGAACAGAGGAAGAAGCGGTTGCCATGATTGACCCGCGTAACCTCGACACACTCCTTCACCCGCAGTTTGATGCAGCAGCATTAAAGGCTGCCACACCGCTTGGCAAGGGCTTGGGCGCTTCTCCCGGCGCAGCTTGCGGTAAGGTTGTATTTAATGCAGACGATGCCGTTGAGTGGAACGCTCGCGGCGAGAAGGTCGTGCTTGTCAGATTAGAGACCTCTCCCGAGGATATCACCGGTATGAAGGCTTCTCAGGGTATCTTAACCGTTCGCGGCGGTATGACCTCCCACGCAGCAGTGGTTGCGCGCGGCATGGGCACTTGCTGCGTTTCGGGTTGCTCCGATATCGTGATGGATGAAGAAAACAAGAAATTCACCCTTGCCGGCAAAGAATTTAACGAAGGCGACTTCATTTCTATTGACGGTTCCACCGGTAATATCTACGAAGGTATTATCGCTACCAAGGATGCGGAGATTGCAGGCACCTTCGGCAGAATTATGGGTTGGGCAGATAAATACAGAACCTTGAAAGTGCGCACCAATGCCGACACTCCGGCTGATGCAAAGAGAGCAAGAGAGCTTGGCGCTGAGGGTATCGGCCTTTGCCGTACCGAGCACATGTTCTTCGAGGAAGACAGAATCGCTGCATTCCGCGAGATGATTTGCTCCACCAAGGTAGAGGATAGAGAGGCTGCTCTTGAAAAGATTCTCCCCTACCAGCAAAGCGACTTTGAGAAGCTTTACGAAGCACTTGAAGGTTGCCCCGTTACCATTCGTTTCTTAGACCCGCCGCTTCACGAGTTTGTTCCCACCGAGGAGGCTGACATCGAGAAGCTTGCCGCTGCAAAGAGCAAGAGTGTGGAAGAAATCAAAGCGATTATTGATTCTCTGCATGAGTTCAACCCGATGATGGGTCACAGAGGTTTAAGACTCGCTGTTACCTATCCCGAAATTGCAAAGATGCAGACCAGAGCGGTTATCCGCGCTGCTATCAATGTGAAGAAAGCACATCCGGATTGGGATATGGACCCCGAAATTATGATTCCGCTTTCCTGCGACAGCAAGGAATTAAAGTATGTCAAGGATATCGTGGTTGCTACTGCCGATGAAGAAATCGCAAAAGCAGGTGTCGAGATGAAGTACGAAGTCGGTACCATGATTGAGATTCCGCGCGCAGCACTGACTGCAGACCAAATTGCGGAGCAGGTAGACTTCTTCTGCTTCGGTACCAATGACTTGACTCAGATGACCTTCGGCTTCAGCCGCGATGATGCAGGCAAGTTCCTCGAAGCCTACTACGATGCAAAGATTTTCGAGAACGACCCGTTTGCTAAGCTTGACCAAACCGGTGTCGGCAGGCTGATGGAAATGGCAGTGGACATGGGCAAAAAGGTTCGCCCGAATCTTCACTGCGGTATCTGCGGCGAGCACGGCGGCGACCCGAGCTCCGTAGAGTTCTGCCACAAGATTGGTCTTGACTATGTTTCCTGCTCCCCGTTCCGCGTGCCGATTGCAAGGCTCGCAGCAGCGCAGGCAGCGATAGGCGAAAAGAGATAAATCGCACATTTAATTTAATAACATTCTCTAAATAGACAAAATAGGCACATCTTAGCGTATGTGCCTATTATTTTACATTCACCCAAATCTTCGGATTGGTTTAAATGCCAATTTTCAAGAGATAACATCGGTTGAGGAGGTGATGCTGAATGGAAGTGATTTATTTCATAATCAGTTAATACGATTTACCCTTTCAATCACAAAGGCTATGTAGCATATGGCATTTTTTAACTGATTTTTATCTTGCCTTCCAAGCCTGAAAATGACTCTGTTTTTTGTCTTTTGCAGCTTCGTTATAGATGTCCATAGTGGTTGTAATGTCGGCGTGTCCCATTATGTTTCGTTTTCGCAAAAACGGGTACAAAATGTATGTCTAAGATGGTGGCAAGAAAAATGGGGGCAATAAAAGCCCGGCTGTTGTTAAGGATCCTTAACAACAGTCGGGCAACGGGTCGCCTTAACTGCTTTTTGCTATGTGTTTTTATGAAAACTATTCGCTTTTCATTCCCTCATAGGCAATCCGTGCCGCTTCCGGCTCCATATTGCAGCGAAGCTTGTAAAAGTTAACTTTCCCGCCGAATTTCTTCACTAAATCCATTGTTTTTTCCATAGCTTCGGCAGAGTCGGGTCGATAAGCTTGTTGCAACAAAAAAGGAATGATTTCAAAATAATTCATCTTATTTATCTTGTTCTTTTCGCCTCTTTCCAAAAAGCAAACTGCTTGTAACGGCGCAGAGGTATTCTGATTGATGCCTTCCTTGCCCGACCACGGCGTACCGTAAACTATGCAGCCCTCATCGGTGATTTTCACCAAGGGTTTGTCGCCGTTAATGATAAATGCACCCGCTATGTTTTCAAGCCACAAGCGCGAATGTGTGGTTTTGCCCACACCTGAGGGAGCGGTAAACAAAAATGCTTGTGCACCGACACACACAGCCGAGCCGTGCAAAAGAAGAATGTCAAAGTCCAAAAGCTTCACCGCAATTTTGCGATAAACGGCAAGCGTTTCCAAATAGGGGGCAGGGTAATCAAAACACGGTATTCCCTCTATCGCAGCTTCCCGCATTGACTTTTCTCTTTCAAAATCAATATCGCTTTGTGCAATGTGAACGGAAAACGCTTCTTCGCCTTCACTCAGGTAATCTTTGCACAGTCCAAACACTTCCTCATAAAGTGAATGAATCGCGATGGTAATGCCGACAAGCTCTATTTTAAAATCCATTTTTATCTCCTGTGAAAAAGTGTGCGCAATTTATAAAACGCTGCTTTTGCAAAGCGCAACATCCTGAGTGCGAAAAAACGAAGCGGATAAGGCGCACACCATAAGGCGATGTAAAGGCGATAGGAAAGCGTGCTGTTATCCACGGTTTTTCCGTTTCTAATCACCGCATCTAATACACCGATAATATTCTCCGGATTTACCGTTTCACCCTCGGTGCAATGGTCACCGACAACCCAATAAGTACCGTCTTGATTGACTCTCAACACACGGTGCAGCACATAATGCCCTCTGCCCGCAATATGCGGGCGGGTAAATAACACCACATCATATTTTTTGATGCATTCGGCTTTCTTAATGCGAATAACATCCTTTCCCTCGCGAATGAGCGGCAACATGCTCACACCCACATTCGTAAAAATGAGTGAGCCGTTTGTTTTTATTGCTTATCCTGGTAAAAATCCAGTAAAACATTTTTTTAATTCAACATT
>ONWY01000240.1 GCA_900321665.1 uncultured Eubacteriales bacterium | reverse complement strand
ATTGAAACCGTACCCCTGACAATGATTTTGCTATTGAAAAATATTCATCAAAACAATTGGTTTGATTTTCATTTTTACATAATATAAGCTATGAAAGCGAAGCGCCATGCGGCAAATAAGATAATTATGAAAGGAATATTATTTTAGTATAGAGATGTTTGCCGTGGCGGCAGTTAGCCGCTGCTAACCAATATCACAATACCATATTTATTCCCTCTTGTCAACAAAAAATTTGACAAAATAGATTTCATTATAGTTTTACGAAAGATAGCCCTCAATCCTGCATGAGCGATTGAGGGTTATTTTAATTCTTTTTTTGCTTTGGGGCAACACACTGTGTTGCCCCAAAGATTTTGCAATGTAAAAAGAAACTATGTGTTATCAGTTATAAACTCATAACTGATTTTCGCTTTGCGAAAATCAGTACCACTCAATGATAAGTTTTAAATCCTTATCATTTTTTATCAATTATTAATGTTTTAGTATACAGAAATATTAAAGATTTTGCAATGCAAAATCAAAACTATTAGTTAATAGTTATAAACTAATAACTGATTTTCGCTTTGCGAAAATCATTCCCACTCCACCGTTGCGGGCGGTTTGGTTGTGATGTCATAAACCACGCGGTTAATATGCGCACATTCGTTGGTAATGCGGTTGGAAACCTGCGCTAAAATGTCATAAGGGATTTTCGCCCAATCCGCTGTCATAAAATCATCGGTAGTCACGGCACGGATGGCAACCAGGTGGTCATAGGTGCGGTGGTCGCCCATGACGCCGACGGTGCTGACACCCGGCAAAACGCAGAAAAACTGCGCAAGCTCCTTTTCATAGCCGTTTTTCGCCATTTCATCGCGCAGTACCCAATCGGCATCCTGCAAAATCTTCACCTTTTGGGCAGTAATCTCGCCAATAATGCGCACGCCCAGACCCGGTCCCGGGAAGGGTTGGCGCCAAACGAGCTCTTTTGGAATACCTAACTTTTCACCGACGGCGCGCACCTCATCCTTAAACAAATCGCACAGCGGCTCGAGAATGCCCAAAAACTCCACATCAGCCGGAGTGTTGACACGGTTATGGTGGGTTTTGATAACATCGGCATCACCCTTGCCGGATTCAATGCAATCGGGATAAATCGTGCCCTGGGCAAAGTAGCCTTTATCCGCCTGCTTGCGAATCTCATTCCAGAACACCTCGAAAAATTCGGTGCCGATAATGTTGCGCTTTTGCTCGGGGTCGACGGCACCTTTAAGCGCTTTCATAAAGTGCTCGCCGCAGTTGACACGCACAAAATTCATATCAAACAAGGTTGTGAAGGTTTTTTCCACCTCATCGCCCTCGTTTTTGCGCATCAGCCCCGTATCGACAAACACGCAGGTGAGCTGCTTACCCACAGCGCGCGACAGCAGCCCTGCTGCAACAGAGGAATCCACGCCGCCGGAAAGCCCTAAAATCACATTTTTATCGCCGATTGTATCGCGCAGCTCTTTGATTTTATTCTCAATAAAATTATCCATCACCCAATCGCCGCGGCACCCGCAGATGCGGTACAAGAAGTTTTCCAACATCTTAGCCCCGAAAGCGGAATGGGTTACCTCCGGGTGGAACTGCACAGCATAGATATTTTGGCTTGTGTTTTGCATTGCGGCAACCGGGCAATCCAAGGTTTTGCCGATAAGCTCAAAGCCCTGCGGCGGCGTGGCGATGTAATCTGTATGGCTCATCCACACATCGCTCAGCTCCGGCACACCGGCAAACAAGGGAGAGTCTCCCATATGCTTAAAGGTGATTTTACCGTATTCACTCGAGGGCGCGGTTTTCACCTCTCCCCCTGCCATGTAGCAAATGAGCTGGCAACCGTAGCAGATACCCAAAATCGGCACACCAAGTTCCAAAATTTCCTTTTGGTAATGCGGCGAAGCCGGGTCAAAAACCGAATTCGGTCCGCCGGTAAAAATAACACCCTTGTAACCGCCGCTGCGGATGGTCTCAAGCGGTGTGGTATACGGCAGAATCTCGGCAAAAACATGATTGTCTCTGACGCGCCTTGCAATCAGTTGATTATACTGACCGCCAAAATCCAATACTAAAATCTTTTCCATCTGTTCCCCTCATCTATAAAAAACTATATTTACATTATATAAGAGCCCGGAGAAGTTTTCAATATTTCGGTGCACAAACTTTGCGCGAGAGCACAAAAAAATACTGTTTAAAAATGACAATAAACGCTGTTTTCGGCTTATATGGGCACAAAAAAATCACCGCCTAAGATTTCTTAAGCGGTGATAAAGCTTTTCATTCTTTCTTATTTCACGACAGCCTTTGCTAAAATCTTTGTGTTATATGCGCTGCCGCCGCCTTGGCTGTTAAAGGCTCTGACAAGGTAGTAATTCGTGCCCTTCGGTTGGTTTTGCGCCACAAAAGTCTTGCCCCTGTAATGATTAATTAATGTGATGTATTTTCCCGTTTTCGGGTCATAGCGGAAAATTCTGTAATAGCTCGCGCCGGGTACCCTTGCCCAGCTGAGGTTGACATTCTTCCCGGAAGCCGCTGCACTCGCCTTCGGCGGAGTGCACAGCGTGACAGCCTTCACACAATCCGCCTTGGTATAGGGGCTGAGAAACTCTTTACCCGAGCCGTTGACAAAATATGCCCTCACCAGGAAATAGTAATCACTGCCGCCTGCCTTACCTCTGACCGTATAGGTCAAATTCTTGGTGCTGACAAGCCTTTGGTAGGTA
>ONWY01000255.1 GCA_900321665.1 uncultured Eubacteriales bacterium | reverse complement strand
TCTACCGCCTCAGAGATAGCGCAGCCGAGGCTGCCGGTTGTGCCGGGATGCTCCGCAAGGATTTTTCTGCCGACGTTCGTGGTATTTGACGGCGAGGGAGTAACCTCAGCGCCGTAGGTGCGCATAACCTCGCGTCTGAACGGCTTTTGCTCGTAGCTTACCTTAACCATATAAACCTTGCAGTCAAGTCCGAGGTACGCACAAGCCATTGAAAGCGCCGTACCCCACTGACCTGCTCCGGTCTCGGTGGTAACGCCCTTTAAGCCCTGCTTTTTGGCGTAATAAGCCTGGGCGATTGCGGAGTTGAGCTTGTGGCTTCCGCTGGTGTTGTTGCCCTCAAACTTATAGTAAATCTTCGCAGGAGTGCCGAGAGCCTTTTCAAGGCAGTAGGCGCGTACAAGCGGAGCGGGACGGTACATTTTGTAGAAGTCCTGAATTTCCTGCGGAATGTCGATATAAGCGGTTGTGTCGTCGAGCTCCTGCTGAACGAGCTCCTCGCAGAATACACCGGAGAGCTCCTCGGCGGTCATCGGCTGCAGGGTGCCGGGATTAAGCAGCGGCGCCGGCTTAGTCTTCATATCGGCGCGCACATTGTACCAATAGCGCGGCATCTCCGCTTCGTCAAGATAGATTTTGTAAGGTATTTTTTGTTCGTTTTTCATGGTAATTCCCCTTTCATTTAAGCGTAAGTTCAATAGTCAATTGATGTTTCCCGAGTCAATTAACTACGCCATCGCTTTGTAAGCAGCTTTTTCATATCAGTTCCCCTTTTTTTATTTAAGCCGGCTTTTGCATTTGCCGCGCTAATTAAAAATAAAAAGACCTTATCCCACTTTGTTGGGACAAGATCTAAAATCCTGCGGTACCACCCGACTTCGCCTTGCGGCGCACTCGCTCTGCGCACATACTATGCGCACTTCCTTGGTAACGGGTGAAGCTCCCGGCGCCCCTAACACCACTGTGCTCGGTTTGCCCTCACAAGTCCATTCGCTGCTCTCTTCACTACCGGCTCGCACCAAACGCCGGCTCTCTGAAGTTGCTGAAAGCAGTTACTACTCTTGCTCATCGGTTTAACAAATTCTTAAGTATATGACCACTATACTCTCAAAAAAAGCAAATGTCAAGTATAATATTAAAAAAATTCATATATTTCTCTCATATGTGATATATTCTCATCATTATGTTTTTTTCATCTTTTTGCGCTCGGTAAAAGAAAATTCCACTTGGATTTTTGCCCGCGGCTTCTCTCCCACCACAGCAATAATGCGTTGCTCGAGCAGCTGCGCGATTTTTTCACTCTCTTGTTGAATATCGCTATCAATCACCAGGTCAAACGCCATCTCCTCGCCATCATCACTGAGCCTGAAATCGTGAACACTGTAGTGCTCATCCATACTCCTTGCGATGGTCTCCACCGCCTTTTTGAGCTGCTCCAATTGCCGATTTTGGGTATCCACCGGGTCGGTGTGGAGCACCAAGTGAATCCCAAAGCGCTCGCCTGCCGCTTTCTCAAGCGCATCCATCACCTCGTGAATTTCCACCAGGCTGCACTGCGCCGGCACCTCGGCATGCGCCACGGCAAAGATTCTGCCCATACCGTAATCATGCAGCACCAAGTCATGCACCCCGAGAATGCGCGCATCAAAGCCGCACATAAAGGCGGTCAGCTCCTGCGCGGTTTCCTTCTTTGCCGGCTTACCGAGCAAGGGATTGACACTGTCTCTAAAAATAGAAATACCGCCCCAGATAACCAAGAGCGAAACCGCCACTGCCACATAACCGTCTACCCGCCAATCAAACAGCTTTTCAAGCACGATGGAGAGCAGCACCGCGGCGGTGCTCAGGCAATCGCCGAAGGCGTCCTTCGCAACGGCTTTCAGCGCCGTGATATCGGCGCGCTTTGCCAAAGAGAGGTTAAAGATACCAAGCCACAGCTTGACAATGACACAAGCGGCTAAAATCACAATCAACAGCGGTGAAGCCAGCACCGGTGCAGGGTGAATGATTTTTGCAATACCGTTTTTTAACAAATCCACACCCATTATCAGCACAAGAAAGGAGATAGCGAGCGATACAATGTATTCATAGCGCCCGTGGCCGAAGGGGTGCTTTTCATCCGCAGGCTTTGCCGCCAGCTTGAAGCCGACCAAGCTGACAAGCGATGAAAGAATATCGGAAAGGTTGTTTGCCGCATCGGAAATCAGCGCCGCCGACCCCGCAAAAAAACCCGCGGCAAATTTGGTGCCCGAAAGCAGCAAATTAGCAACAATGCCCACACGCGCCGCAAGGGTACCGTATGCCGCCTTGCGCTGCGCTGCGGGAAGCTCCGCTTCTTTTCTTATAAACAATTTAACCAATAAGTTTGTCATAGTATTCCTCTTAAGCAAAATATTTAAAAGAAAGAGGCGATGGAAACCTATCAGGGTTCAACTATCGCCAGCCTAACCCAATGCCACATCTAATATCATCATCACCAAAAAGCCGCAGGAAAAGCCGCAAATGCCGATATTGATTTTCCCCTCGCTCTTGGAGGCGGGAATCAACTCGTTGACACACACATAAATCATTGCTCCTGCCGCA
>ONWY01000082.1 GCA_900321665.1 uncultured Eubacteriales bacterium | reverse complement strand
GAGCCTGTTTGTTTGCAATTTATTCTTTTTGAAATAAATGACAACTGTCGGGCTGACAAAGCTTTTTCCTCTTGCATACAAAAAGCGAAAATCCTTATTGAGTTTTATGCTTTCGTATTTATCCATTTACCGATAATTAGTAGGTAAGCTGCTTGCGACCCTTAGCACGGCGGCGCGCTAAAACCTTACGACCGTTTTTAGTAGCCATTCTCTTGCGGAAGCCGTGTTCCTTTTTTCTGTGTCTTTTCTTCGGTTGATAAGTTCTTAACATGTTTTCTCCTCCAATCTGTTGCCAAAACTTGTCTTTGACAATCTATTCTATACGCAGTATGGCGCATGACTTTTTTCAAAAAAGAACAAATGATTTTGCTCTCAATGATTAAAATAATAAAATTAAATACCGATACAAAATAAGATTATAGCACAGTTTGAGCCAAAGTCAATAGAAAATTTTTAAACTAATAATATATAAATATTTAAAACTATTAAAAATGTTTGCACAAATTGTGCATTTAATGTTGAAAAATATATTTATATATGTTAAAATACTATAGTATCTATAATTATATAATATTATAATATTTAATAATTAAGGGAGTAACTATGAAATCTTTTGATGATATTTTTAATAAAGTAAAAGAGCAGCTGGAATTAAATATTACCGAAACGGCAGCCGAGCTTTGGTTTGAGCCTTTAAGATTTGTTGTATTTGATAATGATACCATGATTATTGATTGCGGCGAGGAATTTGTCAAAACCCTTGTCAGTGAAAAATATGCGCAAACCTGGAAAGAGGCGCTTTCCGCAGCCTTCGGGTTTGATGTGAATGTAAAATTTATTTCTACCGCCGAAAAAGCAGGCTACCGGGTGGAAAAGCCCTCTTATTCGCAGGATTTGCAAAAGGAAACCTTTGAAAACTTTGTGGTCGGCCCTTCCAATAAATTTGCTTACTCGGCAGCAAAGGCGGTAGCTTCCAATACCAACGGTATCAGCTTCAATAGCACGATGAGCTACAATCCTCTTTTTATTTACGGCAATTCGGGGCTTGGAAAAACACACCTTTTAAATGCCATTGCCAATAAAATTAAGGAAAATGACCCTTCCAAAAAAATTATCTTTGTGAAAGCGGAAGAATTTACCAATGACTTTTTAAATCATTTAAGCAACAAAACCACCGCTCTGTTTCACGATAAATACAGAAGCGCCGATATCATTATTTTTGATGATATTCAATTTCTTGCCGGTAAGGAAACCACCCAAGAGGAATTTTTCCATACGATAGACAGCTATATTGTCGAAAACAAGCAAATCATTTTATCCTCCGACCGACCGCCGAAGGATATCAGTACCCTTGCCGACAGAATCAGAGGCAGAATTGAGCAGGGTCTGCTGGCGGATATTCAGCCGCCCGAGCTTGAAACAAGAATTAACATTATCAAAAACAAGTGCGAAATTTACGGCTTAAGCTTAGAGGAAGATATTATTATCTACATAGCCGAAAAGGTCAAAAATAATATTCGCCAATTAGACGGTGTTGTGAAAAAACTAAAAGCATATTCCAACCTTTCGGGCAACCAAAAGATTGTTTTAAGCGATGTTCAAAATGTCATTAAAAGCATCATTTCCAGCAATCAACCGATTCCTCAAATCACCGAAAAGATTATTTTAGAGGTTTCCAGAAACTATAATGTCTCGGTGGATGATTTGTATTCCAAAAAAAGAGATATCAATATTTCCAATCCCAGGCAAATTGCAATGTATATTATGCGCCATGTGACCGGTATGACCTTCCAGGAAATCGGCAAAAACTTCGGCAGAAACTATTCCACCGTGATTCACTCTATCGGAACGGTGGAAGATAAAATTGAAGAGGATTCCTCTTTAAAAGCACAAATTTCCGATATTATCAAAAATGTGCAGGAAGCATAGGGTTTTCAACAAATTAATACCTTTTCAACAATAAAAAAAGGCATGGAGCTTTACGCTTTTGTTTCACAACATTTCACATTTTTTTATCAACAATTTGTAAAACAAGTGAAACTATAATAACGACTACCGCTGTAGCAGTTTTAAACATTTTAAACACTTACTAATACTAAAACTATTAATAGAAATATCATAATGGATATTGAAAGGAGAAAAAAATGAAATTTACCTGTTCTACTTTTGAATTGGCAGTTGCTTGCTCTACCGTTGCCAAAGCAGTTTCCCAAAAGGCGGCTATTCCTTCGATTGAAGGTATTCTGATTACGGCAGGAGAGGAAAAAGTCAGCTTGACAGGTTACGATTTAGAGCTTGCCATCACCACACAAATTGAAGCTGCCATTGCTGAAGAAGGCAGCATTGTGATTGATGCGAGAACCCTTTGTGAAATTGTCAGAAAGATGCCGGGGGAAACCATCACTTTAAGTGCGGATGAAAGAAAGCTTTGCACGATTCAATCAGGTAATTCCGAATTTTCTCTTAACGGTATCGGTGTGGAGGACTACCCGGAGCTTCCCTCGGTTCAAAACGGAACAGAAATTGAAATTGATACCGATATGTTCTCAAAAATGATTCGCAAGACCGTATTTGCCTGTGCGGTTGTCGATACAAGACCTGTTTTTATGGGTGTGAAGTTTGAAATTGAGGATAATGAGCTGCGCATGATTGCGCTTGACGGTTTTCGCCTTGCCATCCGCAAGGAAAAAATTCAATATGACGGCGAAGCGTTGGAATTTATTGTGCCCGCAAAAACACTTAATGAGATAGTAAAAATTTCCTCGGAATCGGAAGAGACAATTTCTATCTCTTTAGGAAAAAGACACATTATTTTTAATGTCGGCGCCTACAGCATTATTTCTCGCTTAATTGAAGGGCAATTTTTAAATTATTCTAAAACCATTTTAAGCGGCAGTAAGACACAGACAGTGGTTTCTACCGATACGCTTTTAAAAGCGATTGAAAGAACCGCCATTGTCATTACCGACCGTGTTAAAAGCCCTGTCAGGTGCATTTTTAATAATAATGAAATCAAAATCAGTTGTATTACCAACACAGCAAGGGTGAATGACAGAATCAGCGCCTCCGTATTGGGAGATAAATTGGAAATCGGCTTTAACAGCAAATATTTTATTGATGCGCTCAAAAATGCCGATTGCGAAGAAGTAAAAATAGAAATGATTGACAGCATCAAGCCAATCAAAATTACACCGGTAGATAATGACAGCTTTTTATTTATCATCATGCCTGTCAGATTAACAGTTTAAAAATGGAAGAAATTAAAATAACAACCGAATTTATTAAATTAGATGCTTTTTTAAAATTTTGCGGCGCTGTTTATACGGGCGGGGAAGCCAAGGAAGCCGTTATTTACGGAGAAGTAAAGGTCAATGGCGAGGAATGTCTGCAAAGAGGAAAAAAGCTGTATGAAGGCGACACGGTTGAAATAGATGAGACAATTTACAAGGTAGTCAAATGATAATTAATACCTTAGCTCTCAAGCAGTTTAGAAATATTGAGAATATGCAGCTGCATTTCAGCGACACGGTGAATATCATTTACGGTGAAAATGCACAGGGAAAAACCAATATTTTGGAAGCGCTGTGGCTATTTACCGGGATGAAAAGTTTTCGCGGCTCAAAGGATGCGGAGCAAATTCATTTTTCTTTTGATAAAGCAACCGTTAAAGTACAATTTGATGCCGACGGTTTAGAACAAAGTGCCTCGATTGAATTCAGCGACAAAAAGAGTATTTTTCTCAATGAGGTGAAGCAAAACAACAGCACTGCTCTCAGCGAGCGCTATCACGCGGTTATTTTCTCACCGGAGCACCTTTCTCTTGTAAAAGGCGGGCCACGCGAGAGGCGTAGCTTTTGTGATAACGCGCTATGCCAAATCAAGCCCGGCTTTTCGGAGTATCTTTCCAAATACAAAAAAAATTTGGTGCAAAGAAATGCTTTATTAAAGGATTATAAATATAATTCTTCTATAGAGCTGATGCTCGATATTTTTGAAGAAAATTTAGCGCAGCTCGGCACGCAAATTATGCTGCAAAGAAAAAAATACTTAGAAGCCCTGCAAGAGCAGGCAGAGCGCATCTATGCCGGGATATCCTCCGGAAAAGAGCAAATGCAGCTTCTTTATCACAGCACGGTCAATATGGAAAAGGAAGCAGCCATAAAGGAGCAATTCTTGGAGGCGCTTAAAAAAAGCAGAACCGAAGATATGCAAACACTTTCCACAAGTGTCGGTCCCCACAGAGATGATATTGAAATTACCATTAACGGCATCTCCGCAAGGAAATTCGGCTCCCAAGGGCAACAGCGCTCCGCAGTGCTTGCCCTAAAACTCGGCGAAGCAAATGTACTTAAAAATAAAACGGGTCAACAGCCGATTGCTTTGTTGGATGATGTAATGAGCGAGCTCGATGAAATTCGCCAAGATTACATTCTTCATCACATTGAGGGCTGGCAGGTATTTATTACCTGTTGTGACCCGAACACCATATTGCGCCTAAAAAAAGGAAAAACCTTTCAAATAGAAAAAGGCACTCTAAAAAAAGAAAGTAATGAATAACCAATGTATATTCACTTAGGAGAAGATACTCTTGTTAAAAGTGATGATATTATCGGTATTTTTGATTTAGATAATACAACGGTAATGAAAAGCACGCGGGAGTATTTAAAAAAAGCAACCAAACAAAACAGAATAATCAATGTTTCTTATGATTTGCCGAAATCCTTTATTGTCAGCGGAAAAGATGATTACCATGTGTACATATCTCTGCTCTCATCAGCGACAATTTCATCAAGAGCAAAAAATAAACTAAGGAGATTTGAATGAATACGAACGAAGAAAACAAAGTAGAAAATCTTGAAGAAGATATCGAAATCAGTAAAGATATTGTCCTTGAAGAGGGTGATATGGATACCGTCGTTACCGAAAAGTATGATGCAGATGCCATTCAAGTTCTCGAAGGGCTTGAAGCGGTCAGAAAGCGCCCCGGTATGTATATCGGCTCCACAGGACCGAAGGGCTTACATCACTTAGTTTATGAAATCGTCGATAACTCGATTGATGAGGCACTTGCAGGTGTTTGTACCCACATTGAGGTGGAAATTTTACCGGGAAATATCATCACAGTCAGAGACAACGGCCGCGGTATTCCTGTCGGCATCAATGAAAAGATGGGCTTGCCTTCCGTAACGGTGGTATTAACCGTGTTGCACGCCGGCGGTAAATTCGGCGGCAGCGGTTATAAAGTATCCGGCGGTTTGCACGGTGTCGGTTCCTCGGTTGTAAACGCTCTCTCGGAGTGGTTTGAGGTAGAGGTAACGCAAGACGGGCATGTTCACCGCCAGCGCTTTGAAAGAGGCGACCCGGTTACCGATTTGGAAATTGTCGGCGAGGATGACGGCCACGGAACCTTTATTAAATTTAAGGCAGACCCGGAGGTATTTACAGAGACAACTGTCTACGATTTTGCGACCCTCAGAACGAGATTGCGCGAGCAGGCATTTTTAAATGCCGGCTTAAAAATCACACTCACCGACCGCAGAGGAGAAGAGGTTGTTGAAGAAGAATACTGCTACGAGGGCGGTATTAAAAGCTATGTAGAGCATGTGATGGAAGCCTATGCATACACGGCAATTAACAGCGAAGTTATTCATTTTTCGAGCGTTTTGGAGGACAAATCTGCAGAGGTTGCGATTATGTATTCCAATGCCTATGATGAAAAGATTTATTCTTATGCCAATAACATCCGCACGGTTGACGGCGGCACACACGAAAACGGTTTTAAGCGCGCGTTATTAAGCGTCTTTAAGACCTACGGCAGAAGGTATAACCTGCTCAAGGACAGCGACAAGGGCTTAACCAACAAGGATGTGCTCGAAGGCATTGTGGCAGTGGTCAATGTGAAACTCACAAACGCGGAATTTGAGGGGCAAACCAAAGGTAAACTCGGCAATACCGATATGGACAAAATGGTCTATAAAATGGTTACCGACAAGCTGATGAATTACTTTGAAGAAAACCCGAATGAAGCAAAGGCCATTTTCAATAAAGCATTAGAAGCCTCCAGAGCCAGAGAAGCGGCGCGTAAGGCGCGCGACCTTGCCAGAAGAAAGGGAGCGCTTGAGAGCAATTCCCTGCCCGGCAAGCTTGCCGATTGCACGGAGAAGGACCCCTCAAAAACAGAGCTTTACATTGTAGAGGGTGACTCTGCAGGCGGCTCCGCAAAAGAGGGCAGAGATAGAAAGTACCAAGCGATTTTAGCACTGTGGGGCAAGATGCTTAATGTTGAAAAAGCACGCATTGATAAGGTTTACGGCAATGAAAAGTTGACACCGGTTGTGCTGTCGATGGGAACGGGAATCGGTGATGATTTTGATATTAATAAGCTCCGATACGATAAAATCGTCATCATGGCGGATGCCG
>ONWY01000091.1 GCA_900321665.1 uncultured Eubacteriales bacterium | reverse complement strand
CATATGCGGCAAATCGAAGCGGCTACCTTTTCTATATAAAAAAAGAAGTGGGACAAGCTATGGCTGCCACATTAAAAACGCTTCGCTTTGAAGAAAATGAAACGGAATATTTCGGCAAGGTGCCTAAGATTTTAGAGGGCAGCTGCCGGTGTAAAGATAAATAGGGCACTTTGTGCACGCGCCTTTGCAGGCACATTCAACAGTATTTTAGATAAAAGTGAGGATATAAAGATGAAAAACTACAAGATTACAGTCAATGGTAAAGTGTATGATGTAACCGTTGAGCAGGCAGGGGCAGCACCCGCCGCACCTGCAGCAGTGGCTGCTGCGGCTCCGGCGGCAAAGCAGGCTTCTGCCGGCGCAATCACAGTGAAATCACCGATGCCCGGCACGATTTTGGATATCAAGGTCAGTGCAGGTGCAGCTGTGAAAAAAGGCGATGTGCTCTGCGTTTTGGAAGCGATGAAGATGGAAAACGACATCTGCGCACCGCAGGATGGCACTGTGGATGCCGTGCTGGTCGCAAAGGGTGATACCGTAGAGGTTAATGCAGATTTAGTGGCTTTAAAATAAGGAGAAAACATGGCAAAGAAAATTGGAATTACCGAAACCGTTTTGCGCGATGCGCACCAATCCCTGATTGCAACGAGAATGACTATCGGCGATATGGAGCCGATGCTGGAGCAATTAGACCAAATCGGCTTTCACTCCTTGGAGTGCTGGGGCGGCGCTACCTTTGATGCGTGCTTGCGGTTTTTAAATGAAGACCCGTGGGAGAGATTGAGAACCATTCGCCGCAAGTGCCCGAACACAAAGCTGCAAATGCTTTTCAGAGGGCAAAATATGCTCGGCTACCGCCATTATGCGGATGATGTGCTCGAGTATTTTGTGCAGCGCTCCGTGGCAAACGGGATTGATATTATGCGTATTTTTGATGCGCTCAACGATATTAGAAATTTGGAAACAGCCATCAAAGCCTGCAAAAAAGAAGGCGGGCATGCACAGGTGGCGATTTCCTACACAACCGGTCCTGTATTTGACATTCCGTATTATGTGGATTATGCCAAGAAAATTCAGGATGCCGGCGCCGATTCCATCTGTATTAAGGACATGGCAGGCTTGCTTACCCCTTATGGCACCTATGACCTGGTAAAGGCTTTGAAGCAAGAGGTGGACATTCCGATTCAGTTGCACTCCCACTATACCTCCGGTCTTGCTTCCATGGTGCTCTTAAAAGGCATTGAAGCGGGTGCCGATGTGGTGGATACCGCCATGTCGCCCCTGGCTCTGGGCACCTCTCACCCCGCAACCGAGTCCATGGTAGCGGCTTTGAAGGGAACAGAGTATGATACCGGCCTCGATTTGGTCGCTCTGTCTAAAATTCGCGAGTATGTGGATACACTCAGGCAGAAATATTTAGATAGCGGCTTGCTCAATCCGAAAATGTTGGCGGTTGATGCAAAAACCCTGCTTTACCAAGTGCCGGGCGGTATGCTTTCCAACCTGGTTTCACAGCTCGCGCAGGCAGGCAAGTCCGATAAATTTGAAGAGGTGCTTGCCGAGGTGCCGCGCGTGCGTAAGGATGCCGGCTATCCGCCGCTTGTTACGCCCTCCAGCCAGATTGTCGGCACACAGGCGGTATTTAATGTTATCACCGGCGAGCGCTATAAAATGGTGACCAAGGAATTTAAAGACCTTGTTGCCGGTAAATACGGCAGAACGCCGACCGAGATTGACCCGGCATTTAAAAAGAAAATTTGCGGGGATGCCGAGATTATTACCTGCAGGCCGGCGGATTTGATTGAACCGGAGCTCGATAAGCTGCGCGGCGAGCTGGATATTCGGTATGTCAAGCAGGAGGAAGATGTGCTTTCCTATGCGCAGTTCGGTCAGGTGGCAATGAAATTCTTCGAGCAAAGAGAAAAAGCCGAGGCTGCGGGGCAGCAGGCTGCCGAAGGCGCGGCAGAGGGCGATAATGCACCGGCAAACTTCACAGTGACTATTAACGGAAAGGCATTCGATGTTTCCATCGAGTAATAAGAGCATGATTAAGAGTATGACAGGCTATGGCAGAAGCCAGGCGATGAGAGAGGGATTAGATATCTCTTTTGAAATTAAAAGTGTGAACCATCGCTATTTTGAGTTTTCTTCAAGAGTTTCCCGCTCGTATCAGTTTTTGGAAGAAAAGCTCAAAAGCTATGTAAAAAGCAGAGTGGCGCGCGGTAAAATCGAATGCTTCCTGCATATTGCCGAAATTGATGCACAAGCGGCAAATGTTAGTGTCAACAAGCCTCTTGTAGAGGGCTATTTGCAAGCGCTTGAGAGCTTAGAGCAGGCATACGGCTTGCGCAATGATATTTCGGTCATGCAGGTCGCAAGGCTGCCCGAGGTTCTCAATGTGACCAAGGCAGAGGCGGATGAAGAGGCGGTTTGGCAGGCGGTTTTGCCGGTGGTGCAGCTCGCGGTGGATAAATTCATTGCCATGCGCGAAACGGAGGGCGAAAAGCTCAAAGAGGATGTCTTAACCAGAGGGCAGGTCATTTTGGAAAAGGTGGCATTTGTCGAGGAGCGTTCTCCGCAGACAGTCAAGGAATATACCGAAAGGCTCAGCGAGCGTATCCGGCAGGTGCTGGAGGATAAGACCATTGATGAAGCGCGCATTTTGACAGAGGCGGCAATTTTTGCCGATAAGGTCGCAGTGGCGGAGGAAACCGTGCGCTTGCGCTCGCATATTGCACAGCTTGGCGAAATGCTCGAGGGCAGTGAGGCTGTCGGCAGGAAGCTTGATTTTTTGGTGCAGGAGATGAACCGCGAAGCAAACACCATCGGTTCAAAATGCCAGGATGTTCAGGTGACCAAGCAAGTGTTGGATATTAAATCCGAGATTGAAAAAATCAGAGAACAGATTCAAAATATTGAATAGGGTATCAGTAGTATGAAATTAATCGGCATAGGCTTTGGCAATATGGTAAATGCAGAGCGTATTATCGCAGTCGTTTCACCCGATTCCAACCCCATGAAGCGCTTGATTGCAACCGGCAAGGAAAACGGGATGCTCATCGATGCAACGCAAGGCAGAAAGACAAAATCCGTTATTTTAATGGATAGCGACCATATTGTCTTATCATATTTAAGTGTGGAAAATATTGATAGCAAGATTGATGAGGAGGCGTGAGTAAAGTGAAAGGTAAAATTGTTGTGATTTCCGGCCCCTCCGGGTGCGGTAAAGGCACTGTGATTGCCAAGCTTTTGGACAGAGAGAGTAATTTAAAGCTTTCTGTTTCCATGACCACCAGAGAACCCAGACCTAATGAGTGCCATGGCAGAGAGTATTACTTTGTCACCAAGCAGGAGTTTGAAAAGCGCATAGCAAGCGGCGATTTGCTGGAGTACACCGAGTATAACGGCAATTATTACGGCACACCGAAAACAGAGCTTGAAAAGGCGCGCGAGCAGGGGAATGATATTTTGCTCGATATTGAGATTGAGGGCGCGGAGAATGTGCGCCGCGCAGGGCTTGATAACCTGGTGACCATCTTTTTGGCACCGCCCTCTTTTGAGGAGCTGCGCAAGCGCTTAATCTTAAGGGGAACGGAATCGCCCGAGGTCATTGAGCGCCGCCTTGCCAGAGCCGAAAAGGAGCTTGCCGAAAAAAGTAAGTACGATTATGTTGTCATCAACGATGATTTGGAAACAGCGGTTGATGAAGTATATTATATTATTAAAAACAAATAAGAATTGAGAGGAAGAATCTTATGTTAAACCCGAATTTAGATGCAATTTTAGAAGGTAATGCGCGCTATTCTCTTGTGATTGCGACAGCAAAAAGAGCAAGGGAAATTTCCGATGAAGCGCTTGAAAAGGGTGAAATTATCACCGAAAAGCCCGTATCTCTTGCTTTGGATGAGTTTATCCAAGGGAAAAGAGAGATTGAGGCTAAAAAATAAGCATGGCAACATTAGCCGCCATCGCGTTAGATAATACCACCTACAGCTTCGATAAGCTGTATGATTACCGGGTGCCCGCGCACCTGCTTTCGGTTGTTTTTGAAGGGTGCAGGGTATTGGTTCCCTTTGGCAGAGGCAATGCCAAAAGGCAGGGTGTTATTTTGAAGCTGTTTGAGGGTGAGAGTGCCGGCAAGAAGGATATCGCGGTTGTTTTAGATAAAAAGAACTATTTAAGCGATGAAATGCTGGAGCTGATAGCGTTTATTAAAAACCGCTATTTTTGCACCTATTTTGATGCGCTCAAAACCGTTTTACCCAAAGGCGTGAATTACCGCACGGATGTGGTTTATATTGCTTTGCCGGAAAAAGCGGGAGAGGTGCATACACTCCCCGAGCAGGAGCAGCACATTTACCGGTATTTGAGCGAGCAGAAGCAGCCGTGCAGCGAAAAAGCAATTATGAGAGCGTTTTCGCTCTGTGCGGAAACGAAGCTTTTGACCGATATGCTCAAAAAAGGCTTTCTTGTGCGCGATAATCGGGCTGACCGCAATCGCAGCGATGCCACGCAAAAGATGGTAAAATTTCTCTTAAGCGAGGAGGAATATGCCGGAGTGCGCGCGAAGCTGACCGAGAAGCAGCGCTTAGTTGCCGATTTGTTGCGCGATGTCGATGCGGCTTCTTTGAAGGAAATTACCTATTTTTGCTCTGTTACCAAGGTTGTGGCAGATGCGCTTGTAAAAAAGGGAATTGCGGCATATTATGACCAAGAGGTGTACCGTACCTTCCGCGAGAGCGAGGCACAGGCAGATGCGGCACCCATTGAGCTCAGTCCGGCACAAGAGCAGGCTTACCGCAAGATTTTAGACCAAAGCGGCAATACTGCTGCCTGTGCTCTGTTATACGGCGTCACAGGCTCCGGCAAAACACAGGTCTATTTAAAGCTAATCGATACTGTGATTGCCGCAGGAAAAAGCGCCATTGTGATGGTGCCTGAGATTTCTCTCACCGCACAGACCTTAGCGATTTTCAGAAAGCGCTACGGTGATGCGGTTGCCTTATTTCACTCCCGCCTTTCCGTTACCCAACGCATGGAGGAATGGAAGCGGATGAAAGAGGGCAAGGCAAAGATAGCATTGGGAACACGCTCGGCTGTGTTTGCACCCGCTCAAAAGCTTGGCATTATTATCATTGACGAGGAGCAGGAGCACACCTATAAATCCGAGATGAGCCCGCGGTATCAGGCAATTGAGGTGGCGAAGTTTCGCTGCGCCTATCATCAGTGCCTGCTGGTGCTCTCAAGTGCCACACCGAGCATTGAGGACTTTACCAAGGCGCGCAACGGTACCTATATTTTAGCGGAAATACCCGAGCGCTACGGCGCGGCAAATTTGCCGGATGTGGTAATGGCGGATATGCGCGATGAAAAGAGCGAAAGCGGCGAGCAGCGCATTATCAGCCGCGCACTCGAGCAGCAGCTCGTGCACTGTGTGGAAAGCGGCGAGCAGGCGATTTTGCTTTTAAACCGCCGCGGGTTTTACACCTTCGTTTCGTGCACGGCGTGCGGCGAGGTCGTTACCTGCCCGAACTGCAGCGTTTCGATGACCTATCACCGCGCCAATCAGCGCTTGATGTGCCATTTTTGCGGTTACAGCGCGCCGCGCAATATGGTGTGCCCGCATTGCCATGAAGATGCGCTCGCACTCAGCGGCTACGGCACGCAAAAAATAGAAACCGAATTGCAGCAAATTGTCCCCAAAGCGCGCATTCTGCGCATGGATACGGACACCACCATGAGAAAGCTTTCCCACGAGCAGATGTTGGAGGCCTTCGGCAAGGGTGAATATGATATTTTAATCGGCACGCAAATGGTGGCAAAGGGCTTGGATTTCCCGAATGTAACACTTGCCGCGGTTGTCAATGCCGACAGAGCTTTATATAATTACGATTACCGCTGCAGTGAAAATACCTTTGATTTGGTAACGCAGGTGGTCGGCAGGTCAGGCAGGGGTGATAAGAAGGGAACGGCAATTATCCAAACCTCCACACCCGAAAACCCGATTTTGCGCCTTGCCGCCAAGCAGGACTATCTCTCTTTTTATGAAACAGAGAGCCAAATGCGCGCGCTGATGATTTACCCGCCGTATTGCGATTTGTGCCTGGTTGCCTGTATCGCCGCGAGTGAAGCGGCAGCAGCGGGAGCGGCGATGTTTTGCTTTGAAACATTAAAATCGCT
>ONWY01000235.1 GCA_900321665.1 uncultured Eubacteriales bacterium | reverse complement strand
CAAGCCGCTGGAAAAGAAGATCATTCAGGATTTCGGAGAAGATCATTTCATTGTTTGTACAGATGCCGGACTTGCCTCTACAGACAACCGGGCGTTCAACAGCATTTCGGGACGCGGGTTTGTTGTCACGCAATCCCTGAAACATCTGCCCGCGTCCATTCAGGAATGGGCATTGGAGCCCACCGGATGGCAGCTGCAGGACGAAGCGGGTATGTTCGACCTTCGGGAATTGGACGAAGAAAAGCATGCTAAGGCTGTATTCTTCAAAGAACAATGGATTGATCTGAGGGGGATCAGACAAAGAATGGTCGTTACCTACTCTATCGCCAGCAGAAACTACCAGAGAAGAATCCGGGAAAGGCAAATCAGCCAAGCGCAAAAAGTGCTGGATCGCAGCAAGGAAAAATTCCCGCCTCGCTCTCAAAATGATTACCGCCGCTTTATCCAGCAATCTTTCTTTACGCAGGAAGGAGAAGTTTCCGATATATGCCGTTTGAACCTGGATATTGATATTGCGCGGAAGGAAGCGATGTTTGACGGCTTCTATGCCGTCTGCACCAACCTGCAAGGCCCGACAAGGCAAATCCTTGCCATCAACCATCAGCGATGGGAAATCGAAGAAAGCTTCCGCATCATGAAAACCGAGTTCAAAGGCAGACCGGTTTTCCTCAGCAAAGAGCAGCGAATCCGAGCCCATTTCCTCACCTGCTTCATCTGTGCTTTTTGTGCAATGGCAGGGCCTGCCAATTTTTTAATTTCCTTGGTTTCAAGGTGGCGCCACTGCCCTGTCGGTAACCCCCCAAGCTTTACCTCGCCCTCCGCGGTGCGCTTGAGGCGAATCACTTGTGTGCCGACACTTTCGCACATTTTTCTGATTTGTCTGTTTCTGCCTTCGGATAAAATGAATTCCAAAAACATCCTATCCTCCTGCTTTTCCAAGACCTTGACAATACAGGGTGCGGTTTTTTTACCGTCAATCACCACTCCGTTTGCCAAGCTTTCTATCACATCATTTTCCACCACGGGCTTGACTGTCACGCGGTAGGTTTTGCGAATACCGTGGGAAGGGTGGGTCAGTGCGTTGGTAAACTCGCCGTCATTGGTTAAAAACAACAGCCCCTCCGACTCTTTATCGAGCCTGCCGACGGGATACAGGCGCGCGTCAATATCCTTCACAAGTTCATTGACACACTTTCTGCCAAGCTCATCCTTCGTGGTGGTCACATACCCGCGCGGCTTGTTGAGCATAATGTAATACAAGCCTTCTTTTTTGATGACCTTCTTCCCGTGAACGGTGACAATGTCTTTTTTCGGGTTAATTTTTTGCCCGATAAGCGCCTTGTGACCGTTTACCTTCACTTTGCCGGCGGCAATCAACTCCTCGCTCTTGCGCCTGGAGGCGATACCGTTATCCGCTAAATATTTTTGAAGTCTGATTTCTATACTTGCCATAATGTAATAATCTTTCCCAAAAGCTTCTTTTCTCGGCTTGCAGCCTCTCGACAGCATCTGCGCTGTAAAGCGGTATGCGCTGCAATTGAGTGCTACGGTACATAATCAAGAGATATGCCACCTCTTGCCCTTTCTCTACCGGCGCATACAAAAACCGCGGAGCACAGATTTGAAAAGTAACCTCACGCGCCGCCTCCTCAGGCACCCGAATGCTCGCCTCTTGCTCCGATAAAGAGATGTGCGCAACACCGCCGCCCGCAACCGGGATTTTCACCTCTCGAACACGGAAGCGTAGCTCCCTTGCGTGCGCAAAGCCATCATCCAACAGCGCCTTGTGGTCTGCCCAATCATCGGCATCCGAAAGCGTGACCGCAATGAGCGTTTGCCCCTGTCTGCGCGCAGCGCTCACAAGGCAGCGCCCTGCCGCCTGTGTATACCCTGTCTTGACGCCGATACAGCCGCTATACTGTGCAAGCAAGCGATTGTGGTTATAAACCGCAACGCTTTTTTGCGGCTTGATAAAATCCACCTCTGCCTTCTGCTGCCTGCAAAGCGCGGCAAAAAGCGGATTGCGCAATGCCACGGCAGTGAGCACCGCCATATCCAGAGCTGTGGAATAGTGCTGCGCATCACTTAAGCCTGCGGGGTTTGTAAAATGCGTATGCTTCAAACCGAGCTGCTTTGCTTTTTGGTTCATTCGCTCCACGAAAGCCTCTTGCGAAGCGCAAAGCGCATTGGCAAGCGCATGCGCCGTATCGTTGCCGCTGACAAGCATTAAGCCGGTGAGCAGCGCGCGCACGCTCAATACCTCGCCCGCCTTCATGCCGAGCGCCGAGCCCTCCACGGCGGCATCCGCCGCCGTGACGGTATACGCTTTATCCAAATCGCCGCTTTCAAGCACCAAAAGCGCTGTCATAATCTTGGTGGTGCTTGCCATCGCGCGCGGTTCATTTTCATTTTGCGCATACAGCACCACCCCGGTTGCAGCATCCATCAGCACTGCTGCGCGCGCACTTGTGCGCAGCGCGCCGGCAGGCACTGCCACCGAAATCATAAGACTCAAGCAGAGTATCCAAACAATTGCTTTTTTCACACATATCACCAAAAAAGTATATGTGAAAAGGGCTTATCCTTATTCTGCCGCTTCCTCTTTTTCCTGCGGCGCAGGCACATCACCCTTGATGGCGCCAATGGTTTCCTTCACCTTATCAATCATATCGGGAGCCATGGTCAATGCTCTGTCAAGACCGTTGTTATACTTCGAGGAGATTTCGAGAATGCGCACACCTGCCTCGGAAACAATTAAGAAAGCCAAGGGCTGCAGTGTCACGCCGGCACCGCCGCCGCCTGCA
>ONWY01000281.1 GCA_900321665.1 uncultured Eubacteriales bacterium | reverse complement strand
CGTTGTTGTTCTTCACCTTCATGAATTTCTATATCAATCCCTTTCAGGACCTCGTTGTCGCCAAACGACTTTTTAAGCCCTTCTGCTTTTACTTTCACTTTCATAACTAAATTTTTTCTCCACAAATTTTGAAATGACCATCAAAATGGAAATGACAATCAGATAAAATACTGCTACCAAGATATATGTAGCAAAAAATTGATAGGTCTTGCCCACATATTGTTTTGCCTTGTTGACAATCTCGGCAAGCCCGATAACGGAAAGAATCGAAGTATCTTTTACTGTGATAATAAATTGGTTGACCATCGGCGGGATGGAAATTTTAAACGCCTGCGGCAGGATAATCTTGCGCATTGCCTGCCCCTTGCTCAAGCCCAGGCTCCTGGCAGCTTCCATTTGCCCTTTGTCGATAGCTTGAATACCGGCTCTGAAAATTTCCGACATATAGGCACCCGCATTCAAGCTCAGGGTAATACAACCTGCCACGAATGCCTCCAGCCTGAAGGAGGGGCTGATAAGCTGCAAAAGCTGCGGAAACGCAAAGAAAACGAGAAACGCCTGCACAATCATCGGCGTGCCGCGAATAATCCAAATGTAAACAGCGGAAATACCGCGCAAAACTTTGACTTTAGATAAACCGAACAAGCATGATATCAAGCCCAAAACCATGCCCAGCAAAATCGAAATGAGAGCAATCTCCACTGTCACGACTAAGCCGTTTAACAGCAGAGGCAGTGCTTCTTTTATAACTCTTCCAAAATCCATAATCTACCCTTATAACAAATAAAATTAAGAAAACGCAGTATGGCTTGTTTGCACAAGCCATACTGTATTTTGCAAATAATGAGCGCTAAAGCAATGCTTAGCCGCCGTATTTGGCAAGAATTTCATCATACTTGCCGTTTGCCTTGATGTTGGCAAGGCCCTTGTTGAACATTTCAATCAGTTCTGCATTGGTGCCCTTCTTGACAGCGAAACCGTATTGAGAGGGGTTAATGACATCGCCGACAGTCTTCAATTCGAGCTTTTCATTCAAAATCGCATACTGCACAACGGAACGGTCCTCGAAGCAAGCATCCGCATTGCCGGTGGCAACTGCCTGATACATCTCGGGAGAGCCTTCATAAGAGCTGGTCTTGAAACCAATCTTATCTTTGATGGACTCGGCATACTCTGCACCCATGGTGCTGATTTTGATTGCGACATTCTTATCCTTCAAATCGGCTTCGGAAGCGATTTTGGAATCGGTCTTTACCACCAAAATTTGCCCATCATCATAGTAACCGTCTGCAAAATCGAAGGTTTCTTTTCTCTCATCGGTAATGGTCATGCCGGCAATCATGGCATCTGCCTGGCCGGATTGCACCGCACCCATGGAAGCATCGAAGCCTTCATTGTGCATTTCATACTTAAAGCCCTGGTCCTCGGCAATAGCAGCGAGAATGTCCATATCAATACCGACATAGGCATTGGAGCCCTTATCGAGATACTCGAAGGGAGCAAAAGAATTATCGGAATAAATGATATAGGTTTTTTCACTCTCTGCCTTCTTGCCGCAACCTGCGAAGGCGCTTGCAACCAAAATCACGGCAAGCACAACAGCAAGAACTTTGGAAAACTTTCTCATTGGAATCTCCTCCTTTAATATTTTAAAGCATAAATATAATACCATATATCGGCAATATAGTCAAATAATTTTTACTTTGCATTCGTTTGCTTATGCACATTCTCCATAATTTGTCAATATGAATGCTCAAAAAGTTTGTCATTTGCGCCCGATTTGTGCTATAATGCAGAAAAAGGCGGGTAAAAGTGCTCGCCGGCAGAGAGGGAAAACGAATGAACCGAATTAAAGAATTGCGCAAGGCGCGCCACCTGCGGCAAACCGATGTTGCGCGCGAAACCTGCATTGACCAAAAGACTCTTTCCAACTACGAAATCGGCAGAACCAGCCCGGATGCCTATGCCGTAGTCCAGCTCGCCGATTTTTTCGGTGTCACGGCGGATTACCTGCTCGGCTTGACCGATTATAACCTGAAGGATGTGGATGCACTCCTCGCTCAAATCGAGGAGATGGAGCAAAAGCTCGCCGCCATCAAAAAAATTCTCCTTTCTCAGAAGCAGTTATAGCGTAGTCGGCGGGCGGCAGTCGGCA
>ONWY01000130.1 GCA_900321665.1 uncultured Eubacteriales bacterium | reverse complement strand
CCTCCCGCAATTTTTGCGAAGCAAAACATCGTTTGCACACAGTGCAACTTCATTTGCGCTATAGCGCAACATCGTTTGCCGCAGGCAACATCGTTCGGCTGTCAGCTGTCAGCTGTCGGCTGTCGGCTGGCTCGCGAAGCGAGCAGTTTTTAGTGTTTAGTAAAATTTAGAATTTAGAATTGCATGGCTGGCGGCTGGTTGCCGGTGGCTGGCGGCTGGCTCGCAAATTAGTTTTTCCACCCTTCCGGCACAAACACTTCCTCAAACACCTGCACCGCATAGTGGTCGGTCATGCCGGCGATGTAATCGCACACCGCGCGCTCCGTGCCCTCCTCGCGGGCAATGCCGGCATATTCCTCCGGCAGCGCGCTTTCGTGGGCGCAAAAGTAGTTATAAAGCGCTTTAATGAGCATATCCGCCTTCTTTTCCTCGCTCTTGCAAACCGGGTTGAGGTAAACGCGCTCAAACATAAAGCGATTGAGCCCATCAAACACCTGCCACATATCATCTTCCATTTTGATAACATTATCGGCAGGGTCGGCGGCATCGGTCACGCTCGCTTCAATCGTGCTTAAGACCAGCGCATTGATGCGCGAAGCGGTGGTGTAACCCATTTTTTCGTGTACGGCATCGGCAATTTCCTCTTCGGTAATGACACCTGCGCGCAGGGCATCATCAATATCGTGGTTAATGTAGGCAATCCTGTCTGCCAGGCGCACGAGCCTGCCCTCGAGGGTAAATGCCTCGGTGCCCTTCGTGTGGCAGAGAATACCGTTTTTAACCTCCTCGGTGAGGTTCAACCCTCTGCCGTCTTTTTCCAGCTTTTCCACCACGCGAACACTTTGCTCGTAGTGCTTAAAGCCGCCGGGGTACACGGCATCGAGCGCGCGCTCGCCCGCGTGGCCGAAGGGGGTGTGCCCCAAATCGTGGCCGAGCGCAATCGCCTCGGTCAAATCCTCATTGAGCCGCAGGGCTCTGGCGATGGTGCGCGCAATCTGCGCCACCTCCAAGGTATGGGTTAAGCGCGTGCGGTAGTGGTCGCCCTCGGGCGAGAGAAACACCTGTGTTTTGTGCTTCAGGCGGCGGAAGGACTTGCAGTGAATAATCCTATCCCTGTCGCGCTGCCAGCAGGTGCGAATCGCATCCTCATTATCGGGCAGTGCTCTGCCGCGGGAAGCAGCCGAAACTGCCGCGCCGCTGTTTAAAAACGCGCGCTCGTATTCCTCTGTTCGTTGCCTGTATTCTTTCATTTTCTCACACCCTTTGCCCGGAATCTGCCCGGATTTTACCGATTCTGTAATATATATACGCTTTTTTGCGCTGCATATCTTTTTTTCTACAGCTTTTTTTTCAAATATTTGCCGGTGTACGAGCGCTTGCAGCGCGCCACCTGCTCGGGCGTGCCGGCGATAACCACCTTGCCGCCCTTGTCGCCGCCCTCGGGACCGAGGTCAATAATGTGGTCGGCAACCTTAATCACATCGAGATTGTGCTCGATGACCAAGACCGTGTTCCCCTTCTCCACAAAGCGCTGCAGCACATCAATCAGGCGGTGCACATCGGCAGTATGCAAGCCGGTGGTCGGCTCGTCTAAGATATAGAAGGTATTGCCGGTGGATTGCTTGGAGAGCTCTGTTGCGAGCTTCACGCGCTGGGCTTCACCGCCCGAGAGCGTGGTCGCCGGCTGCCCGATTTTGATGTAGCCCAAGCCGACATCATAGAGTGTTTGCAGCTTCGCGGCAATCTTCGGCACGGCGGCAAAAAAGTGCACGCCCTCCTCGACTGTCATCTCAAGTACATCATAAATGCTTTTGCCTTTGTATTTGACTTCGAGCGTTTCGCGGTTGTAGCGCTTGCCCTCGCAGACCTCGCAATCGGTGTAAACATCGGCAAGAAAATGCATCTCAATCTTCACGATACCGCCGCCCTGGCAGGCTTCGCAGCGCCCGCCCTTAACATTGAAGGAGAAGCGGGAGGCGGTGTAGCCGCGCTCCTTGGCATCCTTGGTTTGGGCAAAGAGCTTGCGAATATCGTCAAACACACCGGTGTAGGTGGCGGGGTTCGAGCGCGGGGTTTTGCCGATGGGCGATTGTGTTATCTCAATCACATTATCAAGCGCCTCAAGCCCGGTGATGTCCTCAAACTTACCCTCGCGCTTCTTCGCGTGGTTGAGGCGGTTGGCAAGGCGCGTGTAGAGCACCTCGTTGACAAGGCTCGATTTGCCCGAGCCGGAAACGCCGGTCACCGCCACAAAGCAGCCAAGCGGGATATCGACATCAATCTTTTTCAAGTTATTCTGCGCCGCACCTTTCACAGATAATTTTTTACCGTTTCCGCTGCGCCGTTTTTGGGGCACGGCAATGCTCTTGCTCCCCTTCAGGTACTGCCCGGTAACGGAGTTCTCGCACGCCATAATGTCCTCCGGCGTGCCGGTCGCGACCAAATCGCCGCCGTGAATGCCGGCGCCGGGGCCGACATCGACCACATAATCCGCCGCGCGGATGGTATCCTCATCGTGCTCCACGACAATGAGCGTGTTGCCGATATCGCGCAGGTGCTTGAGCGTTTCGAGCAAGCGGTCGTTATCGCGCTGGTGCAGCCCGATGCTCGGCTCATCCAAAATATACAGCACACCCATCAGCGAGGAGCCGATTTGCGTTGCTAAGCGGATGCGCTGGCTCTCGCCGCCCGACAGCGTTGCCGAAGCGCGCGAGAGGGTTAAATACTCTAAGCCGACAGAGTTTAAAAACAGCAGTCGGTCGTGAATTTCTTTTAAAATCGGCTTTGCGATAAAGTAATCGCGCTCGCTCAGCTCGAGTGTATCGGTAAACTGCAGCGCGTCTTGAATACTCATTTCGGTCAGCTCGAAGATGTTTTTGCCGCCGACCGTCACCCCGAGGCTCTCGGGCTTCAGGCGCTGCCCGCCGCAGGCGGCGCACTCGTTGACCGCCATATATTTTTCAATATCCGCCTTTGCCCAATCGCTGGAGGTGGAGGTGTAGCGGCGGCGCAGGTTGGTGATAATGCCCTCAAACTCGCTCATATAGGTACCCGAGCCGAAATCGGTGGTGCGGGTGAATTTTATCTTTTTGCCCTCGGTGCCGTAAAGCAGGGAACGCATCGCCTGCGCGGAGTAATTCTTCACCGGGGTATCGAGGCGGAAGCCGTATTCCTTCGCCAAGCCCTTGTAGTACATCATCGCAATTGAGCCGCTGTCATCCGCACTCCAGCCGCCGGGCTTAATCGCCCCGGTTTTGATGGAAAGGCTCTTGTCGGGGATGACCAAATCCGGGTCTATCTCCATAAAGGTGCCAAGCCCCGCGCATTTCGGGCAGGCACCCAAGGGGCTGTTGAAGGAAAACATCGCCGGGGTCAGCTCCTCGATGTTGATATCGTGCTCGGGGCAGGCATAGGCAAGCGAAAAGAGCAGCTCCTTGCCGCCGACCACATCAATGAGCACCGTGTTCGCAGACAGCGCCACCGCGCTCTCGATGGAATCAGCCAAGCGCGATGCCGTATCCTCGCGAATCACGAGCCTGTCGACAACCACTTCAATGTTGTGCTTTTTGTTTTTCTCCAAGCGGATGGTTTCCGATAAATCATAAATCACCCCATCGCAGCGCACGCGCACATAGCCCGATTTTTTCAAATCGTTCAGCTCCTTGACATACTCGCCCTTGCGGTTCTTGGCGATGGGAGCAAGCACCTGGATTTTGCTGCCCTCGGGCAGCTTCATCACCCTGTCAACGACCTGGTCAACCGTCTGCCGCTCAATCGCCCTGCCGCACACCGGGCAATGCGGAATGCCGACGCGGGCATAGAGCAACCTCAGGTAGTCATAAATCTCCGTGACCGTGCCGACAGTCGAGCGCGGGTTTTTGGAGGTGGTCTTTTGGTCGATGGAAATGGCAGGGCTCAAGCCCTCGATGTAGTCCACATCGGGCTTGTCCATCTGCCCCAAAAATTGGCGCGCGTAGCTCGAGAGGCTCTCCACATAGCGGCGCTGCCCCTCGGCAAAAATGGTGTCAAACGCAAGGCTCGATTTACCCGAGCCGGACAGCCCGGTGAAAACGGTCAGCGAATCGCGCGGCACCGTGACATCAATATTCTTTAAGTTGTGCTCTCTGGCACCTTTGACAAATATGTTTTTTTGCATTGGTTTTCCTTTTTTCAGTAAAATATGGCGGTCGGCTGGCGGCGGTCGGCGGTCAGCAGTCAGCAGTCAGCAGTCAGCGGTCGGCTTTATCTACCCCTCTGTCACTTCGTGACATTTCCCCTCATCAAGGGGCGACAAGAAGAGGTCAAAATGAACATCATATTTACATTCATCTAATAGAGTAATAGAGCGAAGCGGAACGAGTGCGAGTGCCTCGCCCACAATTTTTGCGAAGCAAAACATCGTTTGCACACAGTGCAACTTCATTTGCGCTATAGCGCAACATCGTTTGCCGCAGGCAACATCGGTCGGCAGT
>ONWY01000030.1 GCA_900321665.1 uncultured Eubacteriales bacterium | reverse complement strand
TTCGCTCGCCTTAATCATGGAGGAGGGGTTTGCATACTGCGCTCTGCCGGTTTCGAGCATGCGCGGTGCCGAGCCGTGGATGGCTTCAAACATCGCATACCTGTCGCCTGCATTGGCGCTGCCCGCCGTGCCGACACCGCCTTGAATCTGCGCCGCCTCATCGGTGATAATGTCCCCGTAAAGGTTCGGGAGAACAAAGACCTGGAACTTGCTTCTTGAAGCGGTATCCACTAACTTCGCCGTCATGATATCGATGTACCAATCCTCCACCTCAATGCCGGGGTAATCCTTTGCCACCTCGTGGCAAATGGCTGTGAATTTGCCATCGGTTTTCTTCATAATATTTGCCTTGGTGACAATCGATACATAATTCTTGCCGTTATTTTTTGCGTACTCGAAAGCCGCTCTTGCAATTCTCTCGGTGCCAAGGTCTGTGGTGCACTTAAAATCTACCGCCAAGGTGTCGGGAATTTCCACACCTCTGGAGCCGAGCACATATTCGCCCTCGGTGTTTTCTCTAAAGAAAATCCAATCGATATTCTCCTCGGGCACGCTCACCGGGCGGATGTTGGCATACAAATCCAGCTCGCGGCGCATTGCCACATTGGCGCTCTCCAGTGTGCCGCCGTGCGGTGTTGTGGTCGGTCCCTTCAAAATGACATGGCACTTTTTGAGTTCTGCCAAAACATCATCGGGAATTGCCTTGTGCTGTGCCATTCTGTTTTCAATGGTCAAGCCCTCAATGGTTCTGATTTCCACCTTGCCGGCTGCCACCTCGTCTTTTAACAAAAACTCCAGCACTCTTGCCGCCTCGGCGGAAATAATCGGGCCGATACCGTCGCCGCCCACAACGCCGATAATGATTTTATCAAGCTTGGTATAATCGGTAACCACGCGGTTTTCTGCCATCCTTTTGCACCTTGCGGTCTGCTCTTCCAAAATTGTTCTAAACTGTTCTACACATTGTTCAATATACTGATTACTCATGGTTTCCTCCTTATAGTGTGGAACTGAAAATTCTAAATGCCAAATGCTAAATTGAAATACAATTGCTTATTGATAATAAAATAATATTTAGAGCGAAGTGAAACAAGTGCGAATGTGTCGCCCTCAATTCCTAACTCCTAATTTCTAATTCCTAATTTTCACAAAAGGTTTACTCCCCTTTTGTGAATTGAAGCAGTCCGCCTGCTTTCAAAATCGCCTTTTGTCTTTCGGTATAGAAGCACTTTAGCTTATAGGTTTTCTTTGTGCTCTTATCTTTGAGGGTGATTTCGCCCTTGTCCATTCCCTCAAAAATATTTTCAAGCATTAGCTTGCTGCCCTGGCCGATAAAGGAGTAATCCTCCTCGTTTTCAAACACCAGCGGCATAATGCCCGCATTGATTAAGTTTGCCGCGTGAATTCTCGCAAAGGACTTTGCAATCACCGCTCTGACACCTAAATACAGCGGTACGAGCGCTGCGTGCTCTCTCCTGCCTTCTTCGCTCTTTCGGGGAAGGATTTGTCACACACACCGAAGCAGAACTGCGAAAGGTACGGGATATTGGAGCGATACGGCAAAATCTTAGCACCTGCCGGCATAATGTGGTCGGTAGTAATATTATCGCCCACCTTGAGCACACATTCCGCTTCAATCACATCCGTTACCGGGTTTGCTGCCGGGAAGGGTTTAATGTTCGGTCCTCTGAGCACCTCAACATCCTTTGCCTGCTCGGGGCTTGCCGGGGCAATGACCGCCGTATCATCAATCAAGAACTTGCGCGGCATGCTGACACTGAGCTTTTTGCCGAACGTCATCGGGTCGGTGATGGTACCTGCCAGCGCGGAAGCCACTGCGGTTTCGGGTGATACCAGGTATACCTGCCCGTCTGCCGTACCGCTTCTGCCTTCAAAATTGCGGTTAAAGGTTCTTAAAGATACACCGGCGCTGTTCGGGCTGAAGCCCATGCCGATGCACGGACCGCATGCACACTCGAGCACTCTGGCACCCGATGCCAAAATATCGCCCAATGCACCGCAGTCGGATAACATTCTCAGCACCTGCTTCGAGCCGGGAGAAATCGAGAGGCTGACATCCTCGGAAATGGTCTTTCCCTTGAGCATTGCCGCCACCTTCAGCATATCCAGCAAAGAGGAATTGGTGCAAGAGCCGATGCACACCTGGTCGCACTTGGTGCCCTTTAAAGATTCCACCGTTACAACATTATCGGGGCTGTGCGGGCAGGCAATGAGCGGCTTTAAGGTAGAAAGATTAATATCAATCACTCTATCATATACCGCGTCCTCATCACTCTTTAACTCTACCCAATCTTCTCCTCTGCCCTCGGCTTCAAGGAATTTCTTTGTGATTTCATCTGATGGGAAAATGGAAGTGGTCGCACCAAGCTCGGTGCCCATGTTGGTAATGGTCGCTCTCTCGGGAACAGACAAGGTTTTAATGCCTTCGCCGCCCCATTCGATAATCGCGCCGACACCGCCCTTTACCGAGAGGATTCTCAAAATCTCAAGGCTTACATCCTTTGCACTGACAAAGGGGCGCAGCTTACCGGTGAGATTGACTTTGTACATTTTCGGCATAGTGATATAGTATGCGCCGCCACCCATGGCAACCGCCACATCCAAGCCGCCGGCACCCATTGCGAGCATACCGATGCCGCCGCCGGTCGGGGTATGGCTATCGGAGCCAATCAGGGTTTTGCCCGGAATACCGAAGCGCTCTAAATGCACTTGGTGGCAAATACCGTTGCCGGGTCTGGAAAAATAAATACCGTGCTTTTTTGCCACCGAACCGATGTAACGGTGGTCATCCGCATTCATAAAGCCGCACTGCAAGGTGTTGTGGTCAATGTATGCCACACTGCGCTCGGTTTTTACGCGCGGAATACCGATGGTTTCAAACTCGAGATACGCCATCGTGCCGGTCGCATCCTGTGTCAGCGTTTGGTCAATGCGCAGTGCAATTTCCTCGCCAACCTTCATTTCGCCCTCTAATAAGTGCGCTTGAATGATTTTTTGTGCAATTGTAAGTCCCATTTTAGTCCTCCTCTAAAAGTCGCTGTTTTGCTTTTGTCGCGTGCTCTGTGCCAAGAAGCAATGCCTGCCCGGCATCGTGTGCCTTGATTGCCTCTAAAATTCTTTGATGCTCTTCACCGCTCTTGACTGCTCTCGGTCTGCTCTTGACGGATATCTCGCGGTACCTTGCCATTTTCCTGTGCAAATCCGTTAAGGTCTTGCCGTAAATGCGCGAGCCGCAGTGCTTATAAATGGTGAAGTGAAATTCGGAGTCCATTTTGCTGATTTTTTCGCTGTCGTTTTGCTCTATGTAAAATTGCTGCATTTGCAAAATGTCCTCAAGTTCTTTGATGCCCTGCGCACCGATATTTTTTGCTGCCAGCGCCATCGCTTTGCCCTCAATGGCAATGCGAATATCCGCCAAATCCAAAATATCCTGCTTGGATACACCGAGCACCACAATCTTTTTGCCGGTGCTTTCCACCAAATCCTCCTGCTCGAGCATCGCCACCGCCTCGCGAATCGGCGTGCGGCTGACACCGTAGGTTGCGGAAAGTCCCATTTCCGTCAACTCGGTGCCGCTCGGGATTTCCTCGGTAATGATAGCCTGCTCCATGCGCTTATAGACTTGATGCGCTAAAGAAAAACTTTTGTCCACCGATTTCACCTCTTCCATTTTTCTATTAAAACTATTTTTGGAACCTGCCCGGTGCAAGTTCATCTATTTTATCTGTAATTTCATTCACGGCAAGGCTGGTCACACGCCCCGCTTCATAAATCTCGTCTACCCACTCCTTGAGGGCAATCACCAGCTCATCGTTTTTAGCTACCTGCTCTTCTCCCTTTAAGCGGAAGTAATCGTTAATCCAATAGGCAATGCCCGCAAGACCGCTGGTTTTGGAAATGAGCACCGTGGCTGCTCTGCCGAGAATTTTCTCGGTGTTAAAGATATTATAAATCTCCTCATCCTTGAGCAAGCCGTCCGCGTGGATACCTGCTCTGGTAACATTAAAATCCCTACCGACAAACGGCGTGGAGGTCGGGATTTTATAGCCGATTTCATTGGTGAAATACTCTGCGATTTCTGTTACCACCTTCGGCTCCATCCCATCAAACGAGCCGCGCAACGAAGCATATTCAAACACCATCGCTTCAAGCGGCACATTGCCGGTTCTCTCGCCGATACCGAGCAAAGAGCAATTGACTGCACACGCACCGTAAAGCCATGCTGCCGTTGCGTTGGAGACCGCTTTGTAAAAATCGTTATGCCCGTGCCACTCCAACATCTCGCTCGGCACACCGGTGTAGTGCTGCAAGCCGTAAATAATGCCGGGCACACTGCGCGGCAGCGCTGTGCCGGAAAACGGTACGCCGTAGCCCATTGTATCGCAAGCGCGGATTTTGACCGGGATACCGGCCTCATCCGACAACTCCTGCAATGCGGTAACGAAGGGAAGCACGAAGCCGTAAAAATCCGCCCTGGTGATATCCTCCAAGTGGCAGCGCGGTACCAGCCCCGCATCAAACGCATCCTTAACTGTGCCCAAGTACATCTCGAGCGCCTGTTTTCTGGTCTTGCCAAGCTTCTTGAAAATGTGGTAATCGGAGCACGAAACCAAAATACCCGTTTCCTTAATCTCCAAATCCTTCACAAGCTGAAAGTCTTTTTTACTTGCGCGAATCCAAGTGGTAATCTCGGGAAAGCGCAGGTTTTTCTGCTTGCAAAGCTCCACTGCCTTGCGGTCCTTTTCGCTGTAAACAAAAAATTCGGTTTGGCGAATTCTGCCATAGGGGCCGCCAAGGCGCGACATCATTTCATATAAATCGGCAATTTGCTCCGCTGTGTAGGGATTGACCGATTGCTGCCCGTCACGAAAGGAGGTATCGGTAATCCAAATTTCCTCCGGCATACTGATGGGCACGCGGCGGTGGTTAAAGGCGATTTTCGGCACCTCATCATAGCTGAACACATCGCGGTATAAATTTGCTTCTTTCACATCATCGAGCACATATTTGCTCGATGTTTGCTCCAACAGATTGGTTTTCGGAGATAATTCGACCATGCTGACTCCTTTCGGGAGAAAGAAGAAAGAAGAAAGAAGAAGGTGCCACTGTGCGACACATTGTATCATCTTTTACTCTCTGTTTCTTAATTCTCTTTTTTAATATTTTTATGCATCAATTGCTTTTTGCCCTGCCGCTCGCGGCAAAACACGCAGCTGTTATCGCTAAATTGTATAATTGTATACAATACTCATTTATTGTATACAATTATACAATTAAAGTCAATGACAATTCGATAACAAAATCCATTTTCATTGATTGTATATAATAAATAATTGAAATACGCTCCCGATTATGGTAAAATTTTTGAGAGGTGAACGGTATGGAAGATGCAAAAGTGCATATTTATCACGGAAACGGCAAGGGCAAAACCACCGCGGCAATCGGGCTTTCCATTCGCATGCTCGGCGCCGGCAAAAAGGTATGCTTCTGCCAATTTTTGAAGGATGGCGCGAGCAGCGAAATCCGCGCGCTTAAAAAGTTTAAGGACTGCAAGGTGATGTTTTACGGAGAGCCGCTCAAATTCATCCAGCTGATGAATGAAAAAGAAAAAAAGACCTGCAAAATCATCGAAACGCAGCTTTTTGCGAGAGCTTGCGATACCGAGTGCGATTTGCTGGTGCTTGATGAAGTGCTCGACCTTGTGGATTACGGCATTTTAGATGAACAGCTGCTGTTTTACTACTTAGATAACCGCGAGGATACCGAGGTCGTGCTCACCGGCAGAAACCCGAGCCAAAAGCTCAGAAAGCGCGCCGACTATATCACCGAAATGCGTTGCGAAAAGCACCCGTTTGATGAAGGGTGCATCGCCCGTGAAGGCATAGAATTTTAAAAAACCGAGTGTCTCAAAATTGAGATACTCGGTTTTTAACAAAAAGGAATTTGTAAGGCTGTCTGCCTCACAAGTTCCTTTTTGTCAGTTGCGCATTTCCCGCGCAGTTTGCAGTTATTCACTATCGTTCATAGTTACACTTCGTGTAGTTGGGTTTCTCTTAACTGCCGGCTTTGCCTGCAACTGCAAATGAAATGAGCAACTACGAGCATAGCGAGTAACTGTGAGCAATGCGAACAACTGACCAATAGGGATTTGCGGACTTCTTTCTCCGCAAATCCCTATTTTTCTGTTTCAAACAAATGAAACTCGCTGTAAATTGCCTTGCGCTCCGCCGCAGTTTCAAGTGTTTTTGCCGTATCCGGCTTTCGCTCGCCGGAAAGTAGCTTTTTTGCATACTCTGCCAGAACTGCCGCTTTGGTTTTATGCTCTATTGTCGCTTTTTTTTCAATCGTTTTTTTTGCCTGAGCGATTACAGAACCTCTTTTTACCGTTTCATCTCCCGTATCGGCTATATACTTTACCTGTCTTAAACGATCACTGTCTTTTTCTCCAAAATTACCGGCATTCATAATATCTGTCATTATATTCTCTAAAAGAGCAGGCTCCGCCTCACCCTGCCACGTTCTATACGGTGCCCCTAAGTACTTGTTGGCACAAAGGCTCATTAAACATGCAAAGCGCCAAATACCGCACTCTTTTAGCGGCTTTTCAAACAGTGCAATAAATTCCTCACTTGGTATAGCTGCTTCAAAAACTGCCCAATCACACAGTTGCCTTAAGCCGATTCCCTGCCCGGTCAAATGCGCGATGCTGTGAAAAAGCAAAATTAAACCGTGATGAAAAGTACTCGGCACTTGTATTTCCTGATTTTCAAAAAGGCAACCTACCGAATCCTCTACTAAATCGGAAAAATATTTCTGAAATATAGCTTCGCCGGATTGATTTTTCGGTGTGCCTCGAACACCTCGATGCATTTCATATCGAATTTGATTTTTCTCGTAGGCAACATCTTTTTCAGACTCTTTGTAATAATGAAAATGTTGATTTTTTAAAAGTGCTTGTGCTTTTTCAAAATCTTCTTTTTTTACAAAAAAATCCACATCTCCGGAAATTCTCAATTCCGGATTAGGGTAGTATAAGGATGTAGTCAATCCTTTAATCAAAACAAACCCAATGTTATTTTCTTTTAATAACCTATTAAGCTCAATATGAGCAAAATTCAATTCGCATGTTTTTGCGATACTATGGCGAAACAGCTTTTTTGCTGTTTTCAGCAATTCCTCATCCTTAATATATTGTTGTGATATGCTGAAAACGATAGGAAAAACCTTATGAACATTTGCTTCTCTATACACCTCTTTCCAATCGCAATTATCAATGCGAATCTGCTTTTGAAATAAAGCATTAGAAAGTAATTGTAAAAGGTTAGTTTGCGACCGTGTTAATCTATCCATTGTTCTCTTTTTTTAATACCTACAAATATCGTTTATTTATTTGCACTATTCTTTGTTTAACTCTTTTAATCTATCGTTTTCCGTTTTCAGTTTTCTCCACTTCTTTATGCCGCGCAATGAGCGAATAAGCGGAATCAACGGAATCAGAACTACGCTTTTATATAGTTTTGGAAATTCTCGGCGATTCACTTCGGAATCAAAGACTCTATGCCACCAATACTTCACCCTTGATAAAAAAGTGAAATCATCTTGTCCCGTGAATTCCCTCATGCGATTTGTCACTTTATTCTCTACTGTGCCATAAGCTTTAGAGTTAAAGTAATACTCTAATATGTTCATCTCGTGCAAAGAATATTCATGCGATTCGCCACTAAAGACTTTTTGTGCCAGATATCGCATCTCTTTTTCATAAGAGTCACTATCGGTTTGTTTTAATTCATTTTCTATATAGGTGTAGTTTATTGATTTTCTTTTTGACTTATTAAAAATATAAATATCTAACAATGCACGAATGCCAATGCCACTATCAATGTAGTGCCGATACGCATGAGCAATCATAAAAATATAAAAGTCCTCATCTGAGAAGTGATATCCGTAATCGTTGCCCTCATCTTTTATTAAACGGTTTTTTACTTCCTTATAGTAGGGGAAAAAAACGGCATTGTTTTGATGAAATAACAATCGGTGCATTTCAAAATTAAAGCAAGGCTCCTTTTTGTATTCATCCACATACTCTTCCCCACCATAATCATTAAGCGTATATCCATTTTGCAACATATATTTTTTTATTTGCTCTGCCCCTTCAGGATCAAATAAAATATCATTATCTGCAAATTCTCTAAGCTCCGGGTGCGGATAATACTCTTTGAGCACAATACCCTTGAGCGGCATATACCAAATGCCGTTTTCTTCCAAAAAGGCAAGGATTTTTGCGCGCTCCGCCGCAAAATTCATATCGCGGTAAAGTGCCTTCATCTGCTCTTGCGACCACCTCGCGTATTGCTCCGGCTTCTCCTTTAAATGCTCGGTTAAAACCGAAGAGACAAGCGCCGTAATACTGTGCTCTTTACAAAGAGCGTAAAGAGCATCTAAATCCATATTATCTATTTTGTTTTTTTCGGCTTTCTGACTGTTTGCCGCGCAGGACAACAGGTAAAGTACATCTAAATACAGTTTTTGCATCGTTCACCTTTTTAAAAATGTAAAATGCAGAAATTAGAATGTAGAATGAATTCGAAATTCTAAATGATAAATGCTAAATTATTTAAGTTCTTTCATCCGTTTTTCAAAACGAAAGTCATCAATGTAAAATGTAGAAAATAAATTCAAAATTTCTTACAATGCGAAGCTCCGCTTCGCCACCTCAATTCAACATTCAAAATTCAACATTCAAAATTTCCTACAATGCGAAGCGCCGCTTCGCCACAATTCTACATTTTACATTCTACATTTTTCATAGTAATTCTTCTGTTTTAAAAGTATGATAGCCCTCGTAATGATAGCTTGCATCAATCCCTTTCATATATACAAGCCTGTCATCGATTTTATCTGTCAATGCCTCTTTTAACAGCACCTTTATCTCGACATCTTTTATCGGGCTGCGTTCCATAGCAAGTAGATAATCTTCTTTATTTACCTTGCTCCAATCCACCACTTTACCCAATTCCTTTTTCAATATGCAGTCCAGCCAAATTCTGGTGCTTCTGCCATTCCCTTCTCGGAACGGATGCGCCACATTCATCTCCACATATTTTTCAATAATTGCATCAAAATCGGATTGCGGCATTTTGTCAATATGTTGCAAAGCAGACGAAAGGTACATCACCGGCGCAAAGCGAAAATTACCCTTTGCAATATTTACGGTGCGCACCTCACCTGCAAATGCATAAATCTCACCAAATAGATATTTGTGGATTTTTTGAAGAGATGCGAATGTACCGACTTCGAAAGAATCAAGCAAACCGGTTTCAAAAAGTTCCAGCGCTTTTGCTTTGCTGATTCGCTCTTCCTCTCTTGCAAGGGCAACATCATCTGTAATGCCGAGTTTATTTTCTAATGCCAAACTATTCCTCCCGATTTTTAAATAATGCTAAATTATTTAAGTTCTTTCGTCGCCTAGTTTCTCAAGACGAAAGTCATCAATGTAAAATGTAGAAATTAGAATGTAGAAAATAAATTCAAAATTTCTTACAATGCGAAGCGCCGCGTCGCCACCTCAATTCCTCATTCCTAATTTCTCATTCCTAATGAAACGAAGCACGGCTTCGTTTTAAAATTCTCTCTCATTAAAAGTCATGTAATCCAACAGTATATAAAGCCCTATACCCAGGCAACAACCAAGTGTATTATGAATGACATCGTCTGTTTCTACCATGCCAAGTTTAAAGATTAATTGACACAGTTCAATTAGCAGACTCAGTGCTGCACTAAATGCAATAATCGGCCACTTTTTATAGTTGATTTTTTTTGTATCTATTAAGCAATATAAAAAACCAATCGGGATAAAGAACGCAATGTTCATAATCACTTCGCGAATTTTATCTTTATTGCCATTTGCAATTAGCTGATAGGAACGAAATGGTATAAGCCTTACGCCAAAGGAGGCAGCATCCGTGTTTCTATTCAAAACCGTCGAATAAATAACCATTGCAAGATAAATAAAAAACGCAGTAAGTGCAATGATTTGATATGTTTTTTTGTTCCGCCTCATAAAGTGTTTGAGCACCAAAAAGCCAAGCGAAATAACAAAGAGCACAATTGCCAATGTCCAATAATCCCAGGCATACATATAAAACGCTCTATGTAGATAATGTAGCAACTTATTAAAGATTTTCACGTTTTTTCTCCCTGTTTCTTTTTTGAAATGTAAAATGTAGAAAGTAGAATGTAGGATGCTAAATTAATTAAGTTCTTTCCTCGCTTCGCTCCTCAAGATGACAAGAATAGGTGTCATTCTAAGTGAAACGAAGAATCCTCACGCTTAGCCTGCTTAAGATACTTCGACTCAGTATGACAAGCAGGCTTTCATTTCGGTTTTCTCAGCAGTCAATTTCGAGCCTGTTGAGAAATCTTTACAATGCGAAGTGCCGCTTCGCCACCGCCATTCTTCTTTCTTCTTTTTTCTTTCTTCATTCAGATAAGTGAGCTCTCACTTATCTGTTGCCATACATTTTCTCGTAATAATTTTGGTACTCGCCGGAGATGATGTTTTCCCACCACTCCTTGTTATCGAGATACCACTGAATAGTCTTTTTGATACCGTTCTCAAATTTGGTTTCGGGCAACCAACCAAGCTCGTTGTGAATCTTGGTCGGGTCAATCGCATAGCGCATATCGTGCCCCTTGCGGTCGGTCACATAGGTGATTAAACTCTCGCTCTTGCCAAGCTCCTTGCAAATAAGCTTGACAATATCAATATTGCGCATTTCATTGTGCCCGCCAATGTTATATACTTCACCCACTCTGCCGCCGTGAATAATCAGGTCAATTGCCTTGCAGTGGTCCTCCACATAGAGCCAGTCGCGCACATTTAAGCCCTCGCCGTATACCGGTAAAGGTTTGTCATTGAGCGCATTGGCAATCATCAGCGGAATAAGCTTTTCGGGGAAATGATAGGGTCCGTAGTTGTTGGAACAGCGGCTGACCGTAACCGGCAAACCGTA
>ONWY01000167.1:5815-8968 GCA_900321665.1 uncultured Eubacteriales bacterium | reverse complement strand
GCCCTCAATTAGCCACGCAGTGGCGACTTCATTAGGTGGCAAAGCCACCGACTTCATTTCTAATTAGCGAAGCGGCTTCATTCTGCGGTCAAAGACCGCAGCTGTCCCGCCCACCATTCTTCTTTCTTCTTTTTTCTTTCTTCTTTGCTCGCGAAGCGAGCCACTTAAAACAGCTTCTTTTTCAACATCGGAAACGCCGGGTGCTCCACCTGCTCGCCGCGGATGATTTTCAGCGGGTTATCCTGCAGCATGGTGCTAAAGGCTTCCGTATTTACTTTCTTTTTATACTCTTTAATACTTTCTACCATACCATTTATATCGGTATTGCGGTAGCCGACCCTATGCGCATCGGTCGCCAAAAAGGATACCGCTCCGGCATTGACCATTTCTCTTGCCAAGATAGCTTCTTTTTTGCCCAGCTCCCCTGTCAGCGAGCCGAGGTTGCACTGGAAGAGCACGCCGCAATCGGCAAGCTTATTAATGTTTTCATAATTAGATAAGGTAAAGCGGTAGCGCTCGGGGTGTGCCAGCACCGGCACCAAATCCTGCGAAAGAATCACACTGACCACTTCCTTCACATAGTCCAAAGTGGCGCTGCCGAAATCAAACTCAAACAGCAGGTAGCGCGAGCCCGCCAAGGTATAGGGTCTTAAATCGGGCGAGTAGAGAATATCCTCGGAGGAATAGACCTCCGCGCCCTTGTGCAGGGTAATCGGGATATCGTTTTGCGCAAGCAGCTGTTGCATCACCGCCATGCGAACGGCAACCTTCTCATGAAACTCATCGCCTGCATACAAATCCATCATATGCGGAGTGGCAATAATATCCGTCACACCGCTTTGCGCCGCCATGCGGCACATTTGCAGTGACATTTTGCGGCTTTGCGCGCCATCGTCTATTTCCGGCAATATGTGGCAATGCATATCAATCATGGGAATACCTCCGCTTCCGACTTGCGGCACATGCAGTGCTGCAAAGATAAAACAGTTCTAAAAATTTATTATATAATATTTCCTATTTTTAGGCAAGAAAAAATTGATTTTATGAAATTTGCCGCCTTTTTTCGTGATTTTGACCAAAAAGGGTGGAAAAAACTGCCTTTTTTATACTCCAAACTTATTGAAAATTACCAATATTTATGATATAGTTATAATATGTTTAATTATATTAAGCAGATTATAACTTTTAGGAGGAAAATGTCGTGGCAGAATATGTATTATCATTAGACCAAGGCACCACAAGTTCCCGTGCCATTATCTTTGATAAACAAGGTAATGCATTTGCTAAGGGTCAGCTTGAGTATCCTCAAATTTACCCGAAGGCAGGTTGGGTTGAGCACGACCCGATGGATATTCTCTACAGCCAGCTGAATGCGGTAACGCAGGTAATCAAGCGCGCAAAGAGAATCGAAGGCTTCGATGCAAAAGACATTAAGGCTATCGGTATCACAAACCAGAGAGAAACCACCATTGTGTGGGATAAAGAAACCGGTATGCCCATTCACAATGCGATTGTGTGGCAATGCCGCCGAACCGCAGACATCTGTGAAAAATTAAAGGCGAAAGGCTTAGAGCCCTATGTCAGAGAGCACACCGGTCTTATTATTGACGCTTACTTCTCCGGCACTAAAATCAAGTGGATTTTAGACCATGTTCCGGGCGCCAGAGAGCGCGCAAAAGAAGGCAAGCTGCTCTTCGGCACAGTGGAAACCTGGATTATTTGGAAGCTCACCGGCGGTAAAGCCCATGTGACCGATTATTCCAACGCTTCCAGAACCATGCTCTTTGATATTGACAAGCTCGATTGGGACCCCTTCCTTTGCGAGCAGCTCGATATCCCGATGGAGATGCTGAATATCCTCGGTCTTGAGGAGCTTGCAGGCGTTCCCGTTGCCGGCGCCATCGGCGACCAGCCCTCCGCTTTGTTCGGTCAAGGCTGCTTCGAGCCCGGCATGGCTAAGAATACCTACGGCACCGGTTGCTTCCTCTTAATGAATACAGGCGAAAAGAGAGTTAATTCCAAAAACAACCTGTTGACCAATGTTGCCTGGGGTGTTGGCGATAAGGTAACCTACTCGCTTGAAGGCTCCGCATTTATCGCAGGCGCGGTTATCAAGTGGCTGCAGGAGAGCCTGCACTTGGTAGATAACCCGAAGCAGTGCGATGAATTTGCCGAAACGGTTGAGGATTCCAACGGCTTGTACTTAGTGCCGGCTTTCACCGGTCTTGGTGCGCCGTATTGGGATATGTACGCAAGAGGCGTGATGGTCGGTATCACCCGCGGTGTGACCAGAGAGCATGTTTGCCGTGCCGCTTTGGAGAGCATTTGCTTCCAGATGACAGACCTGCTCGAGGCGATGACGGATGACAGCGGTATCGAGCTGCAATCGCTGCGTGTTGACGGCGGCGCTTCCGTTTCCGATATCATGATGCAAATCCAGGCAAACTTCATCGGTTGCGAGGTCAACAGACCCAAAAATGTGGAAACCACCGCTTTGGGCGCTGCTTACATGGCAGGCTTGGCAATCGGTTTCTGGAAAGATACCGATGAAATTGAGCGCAACCGCGAGGTTGACAAGGTCTTTAACCGCTTAATGCCGGTTGAGGACAGAGACAAGCTCTACCACGGTTGGAAGAGAGCGGTTGAGCGTTCCTTCAAGTGGATAGAGGCAGATGAGTAAACTCTTCTGCAATGAAATCTGCCTTAGGCAGATGAAATAGCTACGCTATGAAATCTCGCTGCGCGAGATGAAATCCAAACTATGTTTGGATGAATGGATGGGCTTCGCCCATACCCGATTTATTTATCAAAAAATTTTATTAGAAATAGGAGATGTAAAAATGGCAAACAAAAATTGTGTAGATTTCGATTATGTTGAGCAGTTTATGACCGATGTATTCGAAAAATACGGTATCCCGAGAGATGATGCAGCTATCATCGCTAACGTTCTCGTTGAGTCCGACAAGAGAGGTATTAACTCTCACGGTGTAAACCGCTTCAAGCCGATTTATCTTGACAGAATTAAGGCAGGAGTCGTGAACCCCGTAACCGAAATCGAGATTGTAAAAGAAACCGAAACCACCGCAGTTATCGATGGTCACGACGGTATGGGTCATGTGATTTCCCACAAGGCTATGAGCATGGCAATCGAGA
>ONWY01000167.1:1937-5802 GCA_900321665.1 uncultured Eubacteriales bacterium | reverse complement strand
ATACGGTATGGGTATGGTTGCAGTGCGCAACTCCTCCCACTACGGTATTGCCGGCTACTATTCCTCCATGGCTTGTAAGGAAGGTTGCATCGGTATCACCGGTACCAATGCGCGTCCGTCCGTAGCACCGACCTTCGGTGTTGAGGGTATGTTCGGTACAAACCCGCTCACCATCGGTATCCCGACTGATGAAGAGTTTGATTTCATCATCGACTGCGCTACCTCTATCACTCAGAACGGCAAGATTGAATACTATTCAAGAATCGGTGAAGATGTTCACCCCGGCACAATCATTAATGAAGATGGTACAGCTTGCGAAGGCAACGCTACAGAAGCGCTTGCTAAGATTAGAAAGGGCACAGCAGCTCTCACTCCTCTCGGCGGCATCGGCGAAGACCTCGGCGGTTACAAGGGCTATGGCTACGGTATGGTCGTTGAGCTTTTGAGCGCTGTTCTCCAAAACGGTATGTTCCTTAAGGATTTGGACGGTAAGGATGCCGAGGGCAACCTCAGACCCTACCACCTTGGCCACTTCTTCATTGCCATTGATACCAACCACTTCTTGGGCGAAGAGCTCTGCAGAAAGGTTGCAGGCAATATCCTTCGCGAGGTAAGAGCTTCCAAGAAGGCTCCCGGTCAAGATAGAATCTACACTGCAAACGAGAAAGAATACAATGTTTACCTTGAGAGAAAGGCAAACGGCGGTGTTCCGATTAACGAGAGTGTGCAAAAAGAATTTATTGCAATTCGCGACGAATTCGGTCTTGACTATCACTTCCCCTTTGAAGACTAATTGCCACAGGCAATTGTCTTTAAATGAAGAATGAATAATGAAGAATGAATAATTGAGGGCGGGACACCCGCACCCGATTATAGACACATTCATTATCTTCTTTCGTATTTATCTATCAGCAGGGGCAACCCTGCACGCATACAGAAGAGTGAAAATGAAAGATTTGTCATTAATATGTGTCGCTTCTGCGACGCCACCACATCTCTTCTCTTTTCTCTCTTCTCTATTCACTAAAAAAAAGGAGGTATTGATTACCAATGGATTACGCAAAAGAATCATTAAGACTCCACGAAGAGTGGAAAGGTAAAATTGAAGTTATCGCTCGCGCAAAGGTTGACTCGAAAGAGGCTCTCAGCCTTGCTTACACCCCCGGTGTAGCACAACCCTGCCTTGAGATTCAAAAAGATATTGATAAGTCCTACGACCTTACCCGCCGTTGGAACACTGTTGCCGTTGTGACCGACGGTACCGCTGTTCTCGGCCTTGGTGATATCGGCCCCGAAGCAGGCATGCCTGTTATGGAGGGTAAGTGCGTTCTGTTCAAAGAGTTCGGCGATGTGGATGCTATTCCGCTTTGCGTTCGCTCTAAGGATGTGGATGAAATCGTCAGAACCGTCGAGCTTCTCGCAGGCTCCTTCGGCGGTGTAAACCTTGAGGATATCGCTGCTCCCCGCTGCTTCGAGATTGAAAGACAGCTCAAGGAAAAGTGCGACATTCCGATTTTCCACGATGACCAGCACGGCACCGCAGTTATCTGCGCAGCTGCTATCATCAATGCCATGAGATTGACCGGCAAGAAGTTAGAGGATTGCACAGCGGTTATGAGCGGTGCAGGCGCTGCAGGCGTTGCTATCTGCAAGCTTCTCATCAGCCTTGGTCTGAAAGGCGAAAATGTTATCATGTGCGACAGAAAGGGCATGATTTGTGAAGGCGACCCGAGGCTTGAGGGCAATGCTTCCAAGATTGAGGTTTCCAAGTTCACCAACAGAGCGAAGAGAGAAGGCTCTCTTGCCGATGCTATGAAGGGCGCCGACATCTTCATCGGTGTTTCCGGTCCCGGCATTGTCAGCCAAGATATGGTTCGCTCCATGAACAGAGACCCGATTGTTCTCCCGATGAGCAACCCGACTCCCGAAATTATGCCTGACCTTGCAAAAGAAGCAGGTGCTGCGATTGTCGGTACCGGTCGTTCCGACTTCCCGAACCAAATCAACAACGTGCTTTGCTTCCCCGGTTTGTTCAGAGGTGCTTTGGATGCGCGCGCAAGCGACATCACAGAGGGCATGAAGATTGCCGCTGCTTATGCTTTGGCTGACTTCATCCCCGCTGACCAGCTCACCGCTGACCACATCATCCCCTACGCTTTTGATGAAGGTGTAAAGGAAGCTGTCTCCAAGGCAGTTTATGAAGCTGCATTCAAAGACGGCGTTGCAAGAATTGCATACGATGAAAACTACGGCAAATAATTTTTGCTCATAATAACACCCCGCTTTTTTGAAAAGCGGGGTTGTTTTTTTGCTTATTAAACGCACTCGTTTCACACGCGGCTTTCGACAATCTAACAATTGTCAAGGTTATTCAAAGATAATTTAACACTAAACCATCTTATTGCCGTCCACTCCATATCTCTACAAATAGTTTAGCACTAAACCATCTTATTGCCATCCACTCCATATCTCTACAAATAGTTTAGCACTAAACCATCTTATTGCCATCCACTCTATATTTCTACAAATAGTTTAGCACTAAACCATCTTATTGCCGTCCACTCCATATTTCTACAAATCGTTCAGCACTAAACCATCTTATTGCCGTCCACTCCATATTTCTACAAATAGTTTAGCACTAAACCATCTTATTGTCATCCACTCCATATTTCTACAAATCGTTTAGCACTAAACCATATTTTATTCTACATATGGTAAGGCGCTAACCAATCTTATTGCCATCCACTCCATATTTCTACAACTAGTTTAGCACTAAACCATATCTTTTTTCTACAAATGGTAAGGCGCTAACCCATCTTATTGCCATCCACTCCATATTCCTACAAATAGTTTAGCACTAAACCATATCTTTATTCTACAAATGGTAAGGCGCTAACCCATCTTATTGCCATACCTTTTACTAAACCCTAATCTATTTTTTACTTAAAATAGTTTAGTGCTAAACTATTTTAACAAAACCTACTCTCTAAAGATTATTAAGCACTAAACTATTTTCACAAACTCGACTCTCTGCAGATAGTGAAGCACTAAACTATTTTCATAAGCTTCACATTCAACAGATAGTTAGCGCTAAACTATCAATAAACTACATTCCCTGCAATTTGTTTACAGCTAAACCGATTTTATCATTTTTATTATCGGTCAGTGTTTTTTTAAAATATTTCGGTTGCCGGTTTAACCATCGTAATTTCATTCATTTAAAACTGTTTATGATATTCGCCGATGCAACGCTCTAAACGGTAGAGAAGGCGGATAGCACTCTCAATCTCTGCATCCGAATATTGTGCAAGTAAAGAGCCCACTTCTTTATTTAAACCTGTTTGATATTCCTGTTGTTTTAAATAGAGTTCTTTCCCCTGTTCCGTCAATCTGTAAAAAGTGCATTTCCTGTTTTCTACTTTTTTAATGGAAAATATCATGCCCTTCTTTTGTAATTTCGTTGCCATTTGTGTTACAGCACCTTTTGTGATACCTAACTCTACTGCAATGTCGGAAGCATTCATATTTTTATTTTCTGCAACAAGTTGTATAAAATGCAGCGAAGCCGGTTGAAACTCACCAAGTCCTGCAAAGCTGATTTGCTTAGTCCGGGAAAGATGATTTTTATTAGAAAACCGATAATACTCATATAACATTTCACTTGTTTTATTATTCATATGTACTCACCTCATAAAATAGTTTAGCACTAAACTATTTTACAATCAAAACCTCCCTTCTAAATTAATATGTACCGTAAAGTATCTCGCCGGATACAAGTAGTTTAGCACTAAACCATTTTTACTATCAAGACTTTTCTGCTAATGAATACTATACCGAAATGTTTTTAGCTGAATACGGATAGTTT
>ONWY01000167.1:0-1924 GCA_900321665.1 uncultured Eubacteriales bacterium | reverse complement strand
AATACTATATCAAAATGTATTTAGCCGAATACGGATAGTTTAGCACTAAACTATTTTTACTATCAAGACTTTTCTTCCAATGAATACTATATCGAAATGTATTTAGCCGAATACGGATACAAGTTTTTTCATTCATCCTTGTGTAAATGGATGTGGATGCAAAGCACTCGGATGGATTGTTATATAAATCGGGTGCGGGGATTAAAAGCGTAACCTCTTAACGCCTCCCCTTGTCAGGGGAGGTGCCGACAAAGTCGGCGGAAGGGTAGTTATATAATGCAAGGCTTCACCTTGTCACCACCATTCTTCTTTTTTGTTTCTTCTTTAAATGGAATTAGCCCGCTAAATTAGAATTTTAAATGTATTTTTATGATAGTCAATCAGCCCTTCGGCTTTCATTTTTGAGAGTTCCTTCGACAGGGCGCTGCGCTCGACAGAGAGATAATCCGCCATTTGCCGGCGGTCATACGGAATCGTAATATAGCGGCTCTCCTGTCGCTCTGCCTGTTCGGAAAGGAAAGACAACACACGCTCGCGCACACGCTTTGAGGAAGTATGCAATATGCGCCGTGAAAGCTGCACATTTTTTACCGAGCTGATAAAGAGCAGGTTTTGAATCAGTTTGTTTTTCATATCACTTTCGGGCAATGCAAAAATACGCTGCGCATCTATCACCAACACCTCGCAAGGCTCGTTGGCGACAGCTTCCACCAACAGCTTTTCACCCGGTAAAAAGGCGTATGCCTCGGCAAACACCTGCCCTTTTTCTACCATATTCAATACGCTTGTATTGCCCCAAATATCGCTATTTTGAATTTGTACGGAGCCCGAAAGCACAGAAAAAATATAGCGGTTTTCCCTACCGGCATGAAGCACGGTTTCACCTTTTTGGTAGTGTTTTGTAACGGCGCCTAAATCTTTTAAAACGGCAGCTCCCTCTTCTTTGCTAAAATGCATCAATAACTGCATAGCTCTTCCTTTCGTGGTTATGGCAACGGAATAATTGCTTTTATTTTACTATAATAGAAGCATAAAATCAATGAAAGAAGGTTAAAAAATGCTAAGACAAATTATTTATATAGACGAAGCAAAGTGCAACGGTTGCGGCAAGTGCGCCGCCGCCTGCCACGAGGGTGCCATCGGGATGATAAACGGGAAAGCGAAGCTATTGCGTGATGATTATTGCGATGGCTTGGGCGACTGCCTGCCGGAATGTCCGACCGGTGCCATCACTTTTGAAAAGCGCGAAGCCGCTGCCTATGATGAAGCGGCGGTGAGAGCGCATAAGTTCAAGCAATTTGAGACAGCACACGCGCACCGCGAGGGCGGATGCCCCGGCTCTAAAATCCGAGAAATGAACCGCCGTACAACCGTCGGCGCGACACCGGCGGTCAATACCGCAGTGCCCTCGCAGCTGCGCCAATGGCCGTGCCAAATAAAATTAGTGCCAATAACAGCTCCGTTTTATGAAAACGCAAATTTACTCATTGCCGCCGACTGCACCGCCTATGCCTATGCCGACTTTCACGCGGAGTTTATGCAAAATAAAATCACTCTCATCGGCTGCCCGAAGTTGGACAGTGTAGATTACAGCGAAAAGCTTGCAGAGATTATCAGGCAAAATGATATTCACTCCCTTACCGTGCTCCGCATGGAGGTACCCTGCTGCGGCGGGTTGGAAACGGCAGCAAAAAAAGCGCTTGCGCAAAGCGGCAAGCACCTGCCTTTGCAGGTGGTGACCATTTCGGTTGAAGGTAATCTTTTAGGTTGAAGAAAATGAACCGCTGCGCTTACTGCAGCTAACAAAAAAAGAGCTGTTCACTTTAGGTGAGTCCCCGTAACGAAGTTTGGTTTTTGCGTTGTATTTTCATCCGCCTAAGTGATAAAATTTCCCTTGAATACGGCAAGTATGCAAGAAAAATTT
>ONWY01000085.1 GCA_900321665.1 uncultured Eubacteriales bacterium | reverse complement strand
AAATAAAAAATAATAATGAGTTTTAGCAATCGGAAAACTCAAGTTCTGCAAAAAAGGAGTTGAAAAAGATGGATTTGATTAACAAAATTGCTTTAATCTTAAGCATCATCGGTGCCGTGAATTGGGGCAGTGTCGGTCTTTTTAAATTTGACATTGTCGCATGGATTTTCGGCGGCCAGGCTTCTATTGGAGCGAGATTGATTTATATCGTAGTGTTTGCTGCGGGCTTGTGGTGCATTTCCCTGTTTTTCCAAAAAGAGCATGACTATATCGCCGAGCGCGTGCAATAAATGCTTAGTCGGCAGGCAGCAAGGCGATGGCGGCAAGCAAAATAGCTTCGCAACAGGAAACACAAGCCGAAACATATTGCAAAAATACAAATCAGCACCTGAAGCACAGGTGCTGATTTTGCTATATTACTATCAGTTTATGATTGCTCTTTACCCAAATCCTTCACATCGGGCGCATCGGATTGCACTGCCAAATCGCCGTTATTAATCGTGTAATAGGTCAATTCCCCATCTGTAAACACAAGCTCGAGAACGGCTTCCTTGCTGGTCCAACCATAGTAATAAATCTCCAGCGCCTGCCCTTCCTCGTTTGTCGTGCGCAGATGATAAATGTATTTATCATTTTTTAAAAGCGAAAGCACATCTGCCATCTTATCGCCGATTTTCAGCTTTGATTCATTGAAGCTGTCGAGCTTTACCTGAACATCATCCGCCAATTGATTGTTATAGCACAAATAAGTGATATTGCCCTCTTTATCGGTTTTGACCTTCACGGTTTCATTGCCCTTGGTGTAGACGGTTTCATCGCCGTTTTCCGTTTTTTCATACTCGCTCAACGCTTTATCGATATCGCTCGCTGTGGCATCTTTATTATCGACAAGCTGCACATAATTCGCATCAATTTCATTTTGGATTGCTTTGGGCTCCTTGTTGGAAAAAACAAGAATTAAAACAACAGCTAACGCAATAACCGCTACCACTGCAACAATAATAGCAATCAGCTTTTTTTTGCCGATTTGATTGATTTTTTCTTTCATAGTACCTCTTCTCATGCTCCTGCAGTGCTTTACAGCGCAGCAAGAAGCCCTTTTTGCTTTGCACTGATGAGCAAAAAGTATAATGTATTTCTATTACAATTTTATCACATTCCTCACCAATTGGCAACCTATACTTTTGTAATCAACTCTTAACCTTTTTTAACTTTTATGTATCTTTACTCGCTATATAGCGTATGCTATAATAATATTCCTAAAAAAATGTGGAGTATTAAGATGTATAAAGCAAATAAAAGCAGAAAAAAAGGAAAAATCATCATTGTTTTCGTTATTATAGCTGTGCTCATTGCAGCTTTTTTTATATACAGACCCTATTTATTTGATAAATACGGCATAGCGCAAGCTGACAAGGAAATCGAATTTACCATCAATGATGATAATAAAAACGATGTTCCGTATTGCTTATATCAAGAAGGCATTATCACAAGCGTGAACCTCTTTAAAAACTATATGGCGCAAGAATACGGCTCAACCTTTGAATACCAATCCGGCATTTACAAAATCAATGCGAACATGAGCTATAAAGCACTTGGAGCCAAGCTGCAAAAGCCGGATAAAACCAACCTGAAAATCACCATTCCCGAGGGCAAAAACGCTTACCAAATCGCTGAAATATTAGAAAAAAACGGTGCTTGTACCGCCAAGGAGTTTATTGCGGCGCTCTCCGAAAAATACGATTATGATTTTCTCAGCTCCATTGATAAGCGCGAAATGCGCCCCTATCTGTTAGAGGGTTACCTCTTCCCTGCCACCTACGAAATTGAAGAAGGAAACAGCGCAAAGGATATCGTCAACATGATGTTGTCCGCAACAGGATTGCGCTTGGATGAAGCCTTTCGCGCTGCTTGCGAAAAAAAGAATTTAAGCATTGATGATGTTTTAACCATGGCATCCATCATCGAAAAAGAAAGCGGAGGCACACCGATTGAAATGAGCAAGGTTTCCGCTGTTTTCTGGAACCGCTTAAATCATCCCGAAGCGCAAAATACCCCTACTCTCGGCTCCGACCCGACGGTTCACTATGCCGATATGTTGGAAAAGCAAGGCTATGAAAAAAGTATTTGGCAAGGCTACTCTACTTATACCACACAGGGCTTGCCGACAGGCCCGATTTGTTCCCCGAGCGAAAGTGCTATACAAGCGGCGCTTAACCCGGATGAGCATGCCTATTACTTCTTTTTTACCGATAAGTTTGAAAAATTCTATTACTTTGAAACCTATGAAGACTTTATGCAAGGAAGAAAAGAGCACGGAATTTAAACGTACAAATAAAAAAATTGCCTTTTTTCAAAAAAGTTGTAGCATTTTTTCTTATTTTGTGCGATAATACGGGTATAAAGAAGAGAAGTGAAAGGAATGAAAGACCATGGCAAAAGAAAAAGTCAGCATCACTCTGGATGCCGAAGTGATTGAAAGAGTAAAAGAAATCTCCGAAATTGATGACCGCTCGTTTTCACAATGTGTCAATATGATATTAAAAAGATACATTAAAGCAGTTGACAAAAAGATGAAGCGGTAATAGCGATACCGGATTCAAACGGCACTTTCAAAATGAAAGTGCCGTTACTTTTTATAAATTATATAATATCACATCCGCAATCAGCTTGCCAACCTTTGCACTGCCGAGCTTTGTAAAATGCAGGTTATCCAAACTCTCTGTGGTACAATTGTTTTCATTTAAAACGGTTTGTGTATTTACAAGCTGCACATTCCATTCGGAATCCGTCATTTTTTTGATGAACGCATCGGAATAATCGCTTGCTGTCAACCCAATCTTATTAGGTGAAGTTTGTCGACATTTGATGGAATAACCCGTATCGGAGCGCAAGGAATATGGGATATCCATGATAACAAGCTTCACATCCTCAAGTCCCCTTCGGCTGCGCATTTTATTTAAGCTTGAAATTATATGCTTAATAGCATTGACAGCGCCGCTAAAAGTGGTGATATCCTCACTATCATAGGCACCGAGCGCCACATTTGCCGCATAATCGTTTGTTCCGCCCTGAATAAAGATATATTCATATTCCCACATCGCACTCAAACCTAAGGGTGAAGCGATATGCTCCGGCATATTGGGATATTTACCGTTGTATAAAGGCTCTAATTCATCCACCAAAACAGAGTATTTATCTTTTTCGGTTGCGTCCGCTAAGGTAGCAGTCGGGATGGCGATATTATCACACTGTATCCCTAACATCTGTTCCACGCGCACCGAAAAGCTGAAATGCTTTTTGCCGGCACACAGACTATCTCCGATAAAAAGCGCTTTTTTATCGGATAAAACTCGCTTGCCGATATAAAACTCTTTTTCAAAATCACTCGCCGCTAATGTTCCTCGCACATCGGCAAAAGCTTTGACGGTGAAAAAAGTGTAATTTTTTTTGACGGCAAATGTTGCTTTTTCCAACTCACTGTTGGTGCTTTTAACAACCGCCAACTTGTTCCAAGCGGCATTTTTGGAGGTCTTTGCGTAAATATTATAGCTTTTCGCAACCGGAATACCTGCCCAATTAAGTGTTGCCTTGCCGGCTTTTACGCTTACCGTGGAAATCGCAGGGGTGGGCACCGTGCATGCTCCGTTTTGGTAATACAAGCTTCTTGAAATGTAGCCTTTTTTGGTATCGCGATAAATTGCACGCACTTCATAGCGGAACGGATTTGCTGTCGGGTCTATATAATTGCCGTTAATTAAAAACTTTTTTTCGGCAGCAGCGGTGACGGAATCGGCAAAAACATCTGTCCATTCCAATCTTCCCGCGCTCTTGCCGGTAAGCTTTTTCAGTTGTTGATAGCTACCGTTTGAAAGGCTTCTGTAAACAATATACTCCTCTGCCTCCGGCGTGGTTGCAAATGAAATTTTAGCATCTGTCGTGGAAAGTGCCACGCTCGGCTTCGTATCGAAGCTGATGCCCTTGATACCGACAGCATCAAATTGACTCAAGCTTTTGTTTTTGTTGTAAACGCGCCTGACAGTGTAATAATAAACATGGTTGATGCTGATTTTATAATCCTTGTAGGTATAGGTTTTCCCGGTGGCAACGACATCGGCTAATCTTGTATACTTCATCGTGTTTGCGCCGCGGCGATAGATTCTGTACTTTTCACCCTTGGCGCTTTGAAAAATAAAATTGATGGAAATCTTGCCGTTTTTTTCAAGGCATGTGGTTTCCTTCAAAACCGGTGCCTTGGCAGGATTTGCCGCGGCAGCGCTCATCAGCGGTGCCTGCATACAAATGATAATAAATAAAATAATTGCTAATGTTTTTTTCATAATCTCCCACATTCTTTTTACAATATGTAGTCGGTAAATATGCCCGATTATATTTCCAAAGGAATAATATCACTGTAAACAGCCGTAATTTTAGAGGTGATGCGCTTGTCGATGTGAAAAGAGCCGAAATACCATTTTTTATAGTCGGCATTTTCGGACAGCTGCTCTAAAAATGCATTGAGCGCATTGATGCTCGCCATCGTACCGAGCTTGTCTTGGTCGGATAAAATGGATTTGATTTTGGAGGAGGGCTCATGGGATATTATCACATCTACCTTGCCGCCGTGCAGGTCAATATTGGCAGCACCCATCACCAGCTCGCTTGTATTCGGCAGAGAACCGCCTGACCAGGCATCCTCGCCGTTCATTTCGCTTTCCTCGCTCTCGCCGCCACCCATGGTAAAAACCGTGGTCGAACCGATGGTATAATACTGCCCGCGCATCAGGTGAATGATATTGTTGGCAACGCGGTGTATGGTACCGCCGTTCCACTGCTCTTGCGCATAGGAGCGCAGCCTGCCGAAGTTTTCATGCGCGCCGTCAATAAAGGCGATGGTATACTTTTTTTTGGCGAGTGCTTTGAGAGTTTTTCTTTCCTTCTCTCCGCCTTGCCAGATAAAGCCGAAATCACCGCAGACAATGATAATGTCCTCAGCAGTCAGCTTTTTTAATGATTTATCTTGAAATCTTTCAATATCGCCATGCGTATCGCCGGTAATATAGATCAAAATTTACCTCCAAAATAAAAAAAGTATTTTCATTTTCTATTTTTATTGATATACTATATAATATAACACAAAAAGGAGTTTAAGTCTATGAAAAAATTTATTTCTTTACTTTTGGTTTTTGCTTTTTTGATGACTTTAGCTCCGCAGTGCTTTGCCTACACACCTGATGAACCGCTCATTAGCGAAAAGGCAATCATTATGAATTTACAGGATGATAATACCGTTTTGTATGAAAAAGATGCCGATGTGCGCGCACAACCCTCCACGCTGACCAAAATTATGAATGCGATACTCGCTATTGAGAGTGCTGAGGATATTTCCAAAGTGAATGTCACCTGCTCCTATGCCGGCGTGCATGCACTTGACGGTACCTTCTCCACCTACTTCGGGGTGAAAGAAAACGAAGTGTACACCCTTTTAGACTTGGTCAACCTGATGATGTTGACAAGTGCGAATGATGCGGCTAATGTCATCGCCGTGCATGTTGGCGGCAGTGTGAATGCTTTTGTCAACAAAATGAACGAAAAGGTCAAAAAGTTAGGCTTAAAGGATACCTTTTTCTTAAACCCGACCGGCTTGGATGCCGAGGGTCAATATACAACGGCAAGAGATATGGCTAAAATCACAAAGTACGCGATGAGTCTGCCGATTTTTCAACAAATTGTCAAAAGTGTGACTTACACGGTGCCGAAAAATAAAACCCATAAAGAATACACGGTTTTTAATGATTGCGAGTTAATTCCGACCGCCACTTATAATAAATATGCCTATGAATATGCGACAGGCGTCAAATCCGGCGCGACGGAGGAAGCCGGTTACTGTGTCAGCGCAAGTGCGCAAAAAGACGGTATGGCATATGTTTGCGTTGTCATGGGCGGCAAAAAAACGGATATTGACGGTACAAGCTATACCTCCGCTTTGGTAGATGCAAGGCGCTTGTTCCGCTGGGCTTTTTCAAACTTTAAAATGAAAGCGGTTTCTACCGAAAATACCATTGTTGCCGAGGTACCGGTCAGATACTCGAATGAAGGCGACCATGTCAGCTTAGTACCCGAAAAAACCATCACCAGCCTTGTGCCGAAAAATGTGGATGAATCGACACTGATTATCGAGCCTGTCGATTTGCCGGAATACTTAAAGGCTTCGGTGAAAAAAGGTGATTTTGTGTGCAAAGCGAAGGTCATTCATGCCGAAGAAGAAATCATGGAAATCAATCTGGTAGCCTATAAGGATATGCCCTTTTCACTCGTAAAATATTTCACAAGTTCTATCGGCAGTATCTTTACAAATCCGATTGCTATTATCAT
>ONWY01000217.1 GCA_900321665.1 uncultured Eubacteriales bacterium | reverse complement strand
GTTTTTAACAGCAGCATTTTCAGAACTGTCATCTGCAGATGAAGATTTTGCCGCCGATTTCGCAAGGTCTGCCTGCAGGCGCTGCCGCAAACTGCTGCTTGTAAAAATCATCAAATGCCGCGGGCGCCGACCCGGCTGTAAAATCGGAATACTTTACAGCAGCGGCTTCACCGCGCTTTTTGAGCTTTGCCACAAAGTGCCCTTCGCCGCCGTCCGCCGGAAAAATGCGCCTTGCCTCGGGCATACCGAAGCCGGGGGAACCGAATGGCTCTTGAATCGGTAGCAGCTCGAAATCGGGGTGGGTGGCGAGAAATGCCTCCACCGCTTCCTCGTTTTCGGTGCGGTTAAAGGTGCATGTGGAGTAAACCAGCTCGCCGCCGCAGGCGAGGGTTTGCGCGGCATTGTGCAGGATTTCCGCCTGCCGCCGCGCGCAAAGCGCGATGTTTTTCGGGCTCCACTTTTCATAATCCGCCTTTTCGCGGCGCAGCATGCCTTCACCCGAGCAGGGAGCATCCACCAGCACTTTATCAAAAAACTGCGGCAGCTGCTTTGCGAGCACCGCACTGTCTGCATTGGAAATAACGGCGTTGCGCACACCCATTCTTTCGCAGTTGGAAAGGAGGGTAAAGGTTCTTTGCTTTACATACTCGTTGCTCCACAAAAGTCCGTTTCCGCCGAGTGCTGCCGCAATGGCGGCGGTTTTCCCGCCGGGGGCGGCGCACATATCGAGCACCTTTTCGCCCGGCTTTGCCGCTAAGACCGCGGCGGCGCTCATCGCGCTCGGCTCTTGGGCATAAAAGGCACCGGCATGGTGGAGCGGGTGTGTGCCCAAGTGCGCCGTGTCGGGGTCAAGATAAAAGCCGCACGGTGCAAAGGGAGTCGGCTCTATCGGAAAGGGGAACAGCTGCCGAAAGCGCGCGGTGCTGCACTTGAGCTCATTGACATACACCCCTCTGAAGGGCGGCTGCTCCAGGCTACTTTCAAAAGCGGGGTAGCTGTCGCCTAAGAGCGCTTTCATACTCTGTAAAAATAATTCTTTGCTCATATCTTTTTATAAAATCCCAGCCCTTTAATATCTCCGGCATCCACAAGGGCAGTAAATGCCTTTTCATCGTTTTCGGAAATGATGCGGTACATTTTGCCAAGCTCGTTTGGCTTGACCGCTACCAATATCATATCGCGCCGCTTGCCGGTGTAGGCACCGGTGGCGGGTAAAATGGTGGCGCCGCGCCTGCCGATGCGGTTGATTTGGCGGCTGATGCTTTCGCTTTTTTCGGTGATAATCAAGAGCAGCTTCGCGCTTTTGGCACCGTAAATAAAGTAATCCACCGCAGCGCCGCTGATACCAATCATCAGTGCGGAATACAGCGCATTTTCGATACCGCGAAATACCACCGCCGAGAGGAAAATAATGCTCGCATCAAAGCACATAATCAGCTTGCCCAAGGGCAGGTGAGGGCGCTTGGCGCAAATGAGCATACCAATCAAATCGGTGCCGCCTGTGCTCGCGCCGCGAATGAAAATCAGCGCAAGCCCCGCGCCGGCTAAAATACCGCCTGCAATGGCTGCCAATATGCGCTCGCAGCGAAAGGGCGGCAGCAGCGAAAACAGCTCAATGAGCGCCGAGCAAACCGCCGTGGCGGCAGTGGTTTTTAAAATGTAGCCTTTGCCAAGCTGCTTGTAGCCGATGAGAAACAGCGGCACATTGAGCACAAAAATGCTGATGCCCGTCGGCAATGAAAAAAGGCGGTTTAGCACTATCGCAATGCCCGAAAAACCGCCGGTGACAAGCGCATTCGGCTGAATAAAAATGCAAATTGCGCTTGCATACAGTGTGCCGCCAATCAAAAGGGCGACTATATCTAAGAGGATGTCTCTTCCTTTTCGCATATGCGCTCATACAGCTCCTTAATTCTCTCGTAGCGGCGAGACAAATACAGGTAGCCGATGAGGGATTCAAAGCCGGTTGCATAGTGGTAATCTCTGCCGCTTGCGTGCTTGGGGATGTGCTTGGTGGCGGCATTCCTGCCACGCTTAAACACCGCCAATTCCTCCTCGCTCAGCTCCTCCATAATGGCATGGATAGCGTTGCACTGCGAGATGGCACTAACCCTCTTTGCACTCAGTTTATGTAAGCGGTCAGCCGGCTTGTCGGAGGTGATGACCAGCTCCTCGCGGATGATTAAGCTGTAAACCGCATCGCCGACAAAGGCGAGGGTAATGGGGCTTAAGGTTTTCGGATTTACTTGCTTTTCATCAAAAATCATATCAGTTCACAAATTCAAACTCAAAATCATAAATATTGACCGTATCGCCTTCTTGGATACCTCTTTCGCGCAGGGCATCGATAATGCCGCTTTTAATGAGAACGCTTTGGAAATACTGCAGGCTTTCGTAATCCTCCATATCCACGCGGTTGAGGACCTTAACAAGGAAGGGCGCGTCTACATAGTAGGTTTCGCCGTCGCTTGTCACGGTGAAGGACTGCGTATCCTTTTCGAGCAGCTCATCTCGCGTGATAACCTCCGCCTCGTATTGCTTGATGGGCGGGAGCTTTGCCAGGCACTCGGCAGTGTAGAGCATCAGCTCCTTGGTGCCCTTGTGGATGGCGGCGGACATCTCATACAGGGGAAGACCAAGAGAATCCGTGTATTCCCGCAGGCGGGTGAGATTCTCCGGATCCTGGAGGATGTCGATCACGTCGTCGCCGATGGCCACCGTCCGGTACGCGTTCTTGGTCTTGAGCGGACCTTCTTCGATGTGTCCCTGTACCCGGATCACCTGACGGCGGATCGTCAGCGTCTTTTTCTCGTAGTTCACGTCCTCCCACTTGAGTCCGAGCAGTTCGCCTCTGCGAAGTCCGGTCGAGAATTCCACATAGTAGAACTCGAACTTCCCGCTTGCTTTTGCCTCCGCGAAGAACCGTCCGAGGTCTTCGATCTGCATGGTCTTCATCTCCTGCTTCTCCCGCTTCGGGAGTTTGCATCCGACCACGGGATTCGACACCATCAGGTGTTCCGCAACCGCCTTGTCGAACGCGGAGTACAGCATCGTGCGGATATTGGAAACCGTTTTCACACTCAACCCTTTCGGCTGCTTCTCGGATTCCTTGC
>ONWY01000196.1 GCA_900321665.1 uncultured Eubacteriales bacterium | reverse complement strand
GATTGACCATATTGATGTGTATGAAAAAGAGGGAACTTCAAAAACCTACACACAAAGAATCGTAATCTATTACCGCTTTATCGGAACACTGGAACTTCCTGAGGAAATTGAACAGGAACCCTATATCGCGGACACAAGACAAGGCGTTACGGTAGAATACCTCAGCGCTTAAGAACACTTCACACCACAAAAAAATAAGTGTGTTCATAACAAATCCGTTATGAACACACTTACTGGTGGGAGAGGGTGGATTCGAACCACCGAAGGCAATAACCGACAGATTTACAGTCTGTTCCCTTTGGCCACTCGGGAACTCTCCCATATCTTATGGAGCTGGTGGACGGACTCGAACCCCCGACCTGCTGATTACAAATCAGCTGCTCTACCAACTGAGCTACACCAGCGTTTTTTAACGCTCAAATAATATACCATATTCAAAAAATTAAGTCAATACTTTTTTAGAATTTTGTTATATTATTTATCTGTTTTAAAGCTTTAATTGCTTGAGGTATTGCTTATGCTCCGGGCTAACGCGATAGCTCTCTCTCGCTTTTTGGATAGTCTTATTGTGGGTAAAGGTATCCAAGCTTTTGCTCTCCAACAGCGGCAGGGTGCTTTCGTACTGCTTGGCAAGGGCGGTGGCAAAGTACCACGCGCGCATCATATTGATGTAATATTCCTCGCTTTGCACCTGCGCTACCCACTGCAAATAGCGCTCCTCAAACGCATCCTCCAAATAGTGGCACATCAACATCCCAATCGCAAAGCGCACGGTGTAAACCTCCTGCGCTCCCAACCACTGCCGAAGATGCGGCAGCAGCGCCTGCTTGTGCTTAGCAAAGCACTTCGGGCGCAGTGAATCGCAGCTTGCCCAATTATCAAGATACGGCAAAAAGCGCTCGATTTGCTGCACGCACACATCAAAATCCTTTTCCCCCGCAATGAGAAACGAGTGCAGGTGGTCCTCCTCCAAGTAGCGGTGCGGCAGCGCAACGAGAAAGGCTTTTGCTTCTTCGCTCCCCGCCAGCTCCTTTGCAAGGCTTCTGATAGCGGGCAGGCGCACGCCGATTATGCGCGCGGGCGCGATATTCGGAATCAGCTTTGCCGAAAACGCGGCTATGCTCTCCTCGCGCAGGGAAAAGAGCCTTTGTTGTATGGGTAAGAGTACCGTGTCCTTGTTAGTCATGCTTTTCTAACCTCGCACATAATTTTTTCACCGCCTTCAGCGGCAAACCAAACACCGGCAGCGAAAGCAGCGCGCACAGTGCGGCAGTTGCGACAAGTAACAGCGGAATCAAAAAGAGCGAGCGCACATGCGCTTGCACGGTATACGGCAAGCCGCTCCAAAAAAGCAGCTCAATCAGCGGCAGGTGCCAAAAGTATACCGAGAGCGTATTTTTGCCCGCAAAGCTCAGCGCTTTGCTCGGTGTGCTTGGCACCAGCGCAAAGAAGGCAATCATCACCGCGGTGCAAACACCGTAAAACGCCAAGCGCAACAGCCCGCCGAAATAGTGATAATCGCCAAGCGTATAGAAAGGGTTTCTGCCCGTAATCAGCGGGCGGAATGCATACAGCGGCTCCACAAAAAAGAAGCACGCGGCACAAAAGCCCGCCAGCACGAGTGCTGCAATCACCTTTACCCTGCCGGGCGCCAAAAGGCGGCGCAGCCGCTCCTCTTTCGTATAGTACCCCAGGGCAAAAAACGGGAAATAAACAATCACGCGCGAGAGCGCAAAGGTATCATTAATGCGCTTATCATACCCTGCAAGGCACGCAAGGAGCACAGCCCCGAGCAGCACGGCTTTGGGGTTCACATTTTTGAGCAAATACATCGCGCCGTAAAAGAAAAACAGCGCAAGCAAAAACCAAACAATGTTTGAAAACTTCGAAATGCTAAACACCGACAGCTTGTGCGAAACGAAATAGTCCTTGAGCATATAGCCCGCCTTGAGCAAAAACGATAAAAGCACAAAGGGAAAGAGTTTTGCAAATGCAAAACTCTCCTTTTGCAGTGTGGATTTGGAAAACATGCCGGAAATAAAGATAAATGCCGGCATATGAAAGGTGTAAAGCACCAGGAAAATGCTGCGAAAAATAAGCGGGTAGCCTGCCGCGGTAAACGGCTCGGCGAAATGCCCGAACACCACCAAAAGCATCAAAATCGCCTTCGCATTATCCCAGGTACTGATGCGGTGTGCAGGTGTCATTTTTTCATTCTCTCGGTAAATTCCATAATTGCGTTGTAAATACGCTCGGAGTTGTTGAAATCATCAAAAGCGAAGAAATCATCAGCGCGGCGCTTGTATTCCTCCTCAATCTGACAGCCGTTTTGCATATATTTGCACAGCGTGTCGACAATTTCATCATTCTCGGTACAAATCGGACCGAAGCCCATGGTATCATATTTCAGCGCGCCCTCTTCAAAGCGCGGCGGCAAAGCCGAGGGGTGGTAATAAACCAACGGCTTGCGCTGGTAAGCAAAGTCATACTGCACGCCGGAATAGTCGGTCACCATCAGGCTCGATTCGGTCAAAATCTTTTCATAGCTCATGTCGCCGCTGGCTTGAATGAGCTCTACATAATCATTGGTATCGTAATCGGAAATTTGCGAACTCATTGCCGGGTGCAGCAGGAAAATCAGCTTGTAGCCGGTCTGCTCGGCGCACGCAATCAGCTTTTTATCGTTAATAAGAGAGTTGTATACCTTGAAATACGCAGAGTGCTTAAAGAGCGGGTTGTAGCCCTTCACCTCGTTGAGCATGCCGGTGCCGCAGCAGCTCTTACGCCAGGTCGGGGTAATCAGAATCTGCTTTTGGTCGTTGCTCTTCAGCCCGTCAAAGCGCGCAAGGCCGGTGAGCGCCATTTCATCGGGATAATAGCCGTATGCCGGCTTTTGGATATGCGCTACCTCGTATTTAGAGCTTGTGGTATAAAATTGCGTGTTATCATAAGAGCGGCACTGTACCTCGGCATTCTTTTGAATCGTGATACCGTGGGCAATGCAGATAATATTGCCGTTAAACTTATCGCGGAAGCCGTGCTCTAAGATAATGCTGTAACCGCAAAACCACATAATATTTGCAATTGACAACGCCCTCTTTCTGTCTTCGTTTATGTTTTCGACGCCGGATTTTGCACTGGAAATTGCCCCATAAACACCTGTCATTGCAACTAATCCTTTTCCTTTATTAAGAGTCTTTCGGAAATTTAATGATGCTGACATCAACATGGTGGCTATTTCATAGGAAAAGTCAATCACCTCATTAATTGCCTCAACTTGTTCTTCTTTATTATCTATATGGTCTTTTATTAAAGAAAACACAATGTCAAAAGAATTTCTGATTTCA
>ONWY01000099.1:5716-6858 GCA_900321665.1 uncultured Eubacteriales bacterium | reverse complement strand
CCGTGAAAGTGAAAATTGTGGGCGTGGCAAAGGCAAAAGAGGAATCCATTTCTTCGATGGAAATGGGCTCTATCGGTTACCTCGGCGAGCTTGGCGATTATATTTTAAAAGCCAATGAAAAGACCGAAGCTGTCAGAGCACAGCGCGCCAACAAGCAGGTGGATATCCTGACCGGTGCGAAATTTGACTCGGGCAAGTTTAAAATCACCAAGGAAAACAATCAGTATTACCTCAACGGCGAAGCCATTACCACCGACAATGTGATTGATTTAATCAAAGACTATGTGCCGGCGCAGTACCTGAGCATGATGAAGGCTTCTGTCTCAAAAATGAGCAATGCGCAGCTGCAGCGCATGATACCGCAGGTGATGGAGCAGTATTCCTCCGTATTAAGCAGCAGCACGCTGGAGGATAACCTGCGCACCCTCGGTGCCGGCGATGCCAAAAACCCGACTCAGATTTTGATTTATGCGAAGGATTTTGAATCGAAGGAAGCGATTAGCGATGCCATTGAGGCATATAACCGCGAGGCGGGCGAGGAGAAGGAAATCCGCTATACCGACTATATCGGCACGATGCTTGAGAGTGTGAGCAAAATTGTGAATATTGTTTCGTATGTGCTCATTGCGTTTGTGGCTATCAGCCTTGTGGTATCGAGCATTATGATAGGCATTATTACCTACATTTCGGTGCTTGAGAGAACAAAGGAAATCGGTATTTTAAGAGCCATCGGCGCCTCTAAGAAGGATATTTCCAATGTCTTTAATGCCGAAACGATGATTGTGGGGTTGTGTGCCGGTATCATCGGCATTGTGGCAACGGTGCTGTTGGATATTCCCATCAATTTAATTATTGCGCACCTCTCCGGCATCCACGGTGTGGCAAAGCTGCCGATACTCGGCGTGGTCATTTTAATACTCATCAGTGTACTGCTTACCTTTATTGCGGGCTTAATTCCTGCGAAAATGGCAGCGAAAAAAGACCCGGTGATTGCACTGAGGACAGAATAAGAAAAAAGCGAAAGGCGGACAGCCTTTCGCTTTTTAAATTCTAATTTATCTGCCTGTAGGCAGATAAATTAGCAACCTTTTAACGGCTCCCCTTGTGAGGGGAGCTGTCTTGCGTTAGCAAGACTGAGGGGT
>ONWY01000099.1:0-5665 GCA_900321665.1 uncultured Eubacteriales bacterium | reverse complement strand
GTAGTCAAATCCCCACAAACTCAGTAAAAACAACTACCCGCCCACCGCAAGCGGTCCCCCCTCCCTGACAAGGGAGGGCGTTAAGCGGTTGCTAATTTATCTGCCTACAGTCAGATAAATTAGAATTCACTTCACATACTTACAAAGCTTTGTCCCGAGCACGAGTGCGACGGCAAGCTTCACCGCATCCGGCAGCAGGAAGGGGAACACGCACCAGCCGAGCACGCTCATCAGGCTCACTGCGCCGTTGGCTTTTGTGTAAAGCACCATAAACCATGCGGTGCCGAAGGCATAGCACACCAGCAAGCCGAGCACCATTGCGGCGGCGCGGATATAGATTTTGTCATTCATAAGCTTTGTCATCAGCCAATAAATAGCAGCGAGCAGCAGGAAGCCCAGGATATAGCCGCCGGTGTTGCCGAGCAGCGCGCCGAGCCCGCCTTTAAAGCCTGCAAAAACCGGCACGCCGACCGCGCCGAGCAGGATATAGGTCAGCACCGCAAAAAAACCGTTTCTGCCGCCAAAGAGCGCGAGCACCAAAAACACTGCCATGGTTTGCAGGGTAAAGGGCACGGTGGTCGGGATACTAATCCACGAGCAAATCGCAATCAGCGCGGCGCTGATGCCGATATAGGCTAAATCGAGCGGTTTAAATGCCGCTTTTTTTTGCTTTTGCTGTGCCGCAGGCTGCGGCTTATTTTCTGTTTGCATTTTCACTCACCCTTCTCAAAGCCCGACAGTCGCTGTCGGGCTCATTTTTAATAGTATTGTATGCCAAAAAAAGAAAATTGTCAACCTAATATTAAAAACAGGTTGACAATTTGCAAGCTTTGTCGATTACTTCTTTTTTTTGCGGTTTTTGAGGAGCAAAATGAGAAATACTATAATGATGAGCGCGCATATGGCAGTAAGCGCATTTTTGGTGAGTGTCACCGCGCTGCCGATTTGGAACAGCACCTGCGGTATTTCGCTGCGCGTTAAAAACACGATAGAGAAAATATTCTCTGTAATATCAAACAAAAACAGCAAAATCGGGAACGCAATCAATTGCGCGCCGCGCTTGTTGAGCCGTATCATCAGCGCCAAAAATAAGAAGGTGTAAACAAAGGCGAAGGCGAAATCCAGCGGCAGTTGAAAGCGCAAAAATAAGCGCTTGCCGCTCTCGCTGAGTGCCTGTAAAAAGGCGGTGGCGGTTTGCGGCGTGTAGCCCAAGGTCTGCAAATCAAAGGCGGGGATACCGCCGGCTTCTTTGGCAATTGCGGGCAGGGAATAGATATCCATCACCGCGAGCATGGCAATGCTCAAAATTGCCGCAAGCCAAATGTGAAGCGGCTTGAGCCGATAGCGAAAAAATGAAATCATGCCTTTCACCTCCACCGCTATTATATCAGCCGCCGCACAAATTGTAAATACCGGGGGGAAAAATACGATGGAAGAATATATCGCTTTTATGAACCGCAAGCATGCTAAATTAGAGGCAAAGCTGCTGCTTGCAAGCGCTGCCGCGGTAGCGCTTTTTTGCACGGTGGCATACTTAAACACGCGCTATAACGGCTTTGCCGATGTGAAGCCTGCCGCCCACTATTTTTCTATGGTGCGCGGAATATGGGAATACCTGAGCGAGGTAGTTAATCATTCGCCCGTGCGATTTATAAATATTTTTTAATTAAGTATTGCAACAAGGGGCTAAAATTGATAAAATATAGTGAATTCATTTAGTTTGGGAGAAAGCAATGCCTTTTGATAAAAGCAAAATCAGGAATTTTTCCATCATCGCGCACATAGACCACGGCAAGTCCACCCTGGCAGACAGGCTGCTGGAGCTGACCAGCTCTGTCGCCAAGCGGGATATGACCGCGCAGATTTTGGATGATATGGACTTGGAGCGCGAGCGCGGCATCACCATTAAGGCGCACGCGGTCACGCTCAATTATAAAGCGGCAGACGGGGAAGAGTATATGCTCAATTTGATTGACACTCCGGGCCATGTGGATTTCAATTACGAGGTTTCGCGCTCTCTTGCCGCGTGCGAAGGTGCGCTGCTGGTGGTCGATGCTTCCCAAGGGGTGGAGGCACAGACGCTTGCCAATACCTACCTGGCGCTGGATAATGATTTGGAGATTGTGCCCGTTATCAATAAGATTGATTTGCCTGCCGCCGAGCCCGAGAGAGTGGCGGCGGAGATAGAGGATGGCATCGGTATCCCGAGTGATGACGCACCGCGCGTTTCGGCAAAAACCGGTGTGAATATGGAAGCGGTGCTTGAAAAAATTGTCAGCGATATTCCCGCTCCCGAAAATCACGATGACAAGCCGCTGCGTGCCCTGATTTTTGATAGCATTTATGATAATTATAAGGGTGTGGTGGTGTATGTCAAGATTGTGGACGGCTGCATCAAAAGCGGCGATACGATGCGCATGATGTCTACCGGCGCAGAGTTTACCGTGGTCGATGTCGGCAGAATGCGCGCGACCGCCATGGAGAGCACAGGGGCGCTGTATTCGGGCGAGGTAGGCTACATTACCGCGAGCATTAAGACCATTCACGATGCGAAGGTCGGCGATACCGTCACCCTTGCCTCCAACCCTGCAAGCGAACCGCTCGCCGGCTACAAAGAGGTGCAGCCGATGGTGTACTGCGGCGTTTACCCCGCAGATGGGGCGGATTATGAAAACCTGCGCGATGCGCTCGATAAGCTCAAGCTCAACGACGCTTCGCTTTCCTTCGAGCCGGAAACCTCCGGCGCGCTCGGCTTCGGCTTCCGCTGCGGTTTCTTGGGGCTGCTGCACTTAGAGATTATCCAAGAGCGCTTGGAGCGCGAGTATGATTTGGATTTGGTCACCACCATTCCCTCGGTCGTGTATAAAATACATATGAGCGACGGCTCGGTGCTCGACATCGACAACCCGACTCATTACCCCGACCCGGCGGATATTGATTATTCCGAGGAGCCGATTACCCAAACGCATATTTATGCGCCCTCCGAGTTTATCGGCACTGTGATGGAGCTGTGCCAAGACAGGCGCGGCACCTATATCGGCATTGATTACATCACCCCCGACAGGGTGGATATCACCTACAAAATGCCGCTTAATGAAATTATTTATGACTTTTTTGATACGCTCAAGTCTCGCACCAGGGGCTACGCAAGCCTTGATTATGAAATCACCGGCTACGAGCGCAGTAACCTCGTGAAGCTCGATGTGCTTTTAAACGGCGATATGGTCGATGCGCTCAGCTACATTCTCCATGCCGATAAGGCATACCCGAGAGCGCGCAGGATTGCCGAAAAGCTCAAGGCAAATATTCCGCGCCAAATGTTTGAAATCCCGGTGCAAATTGCCATCGGCGGCAAGGTGATTGCCAGAGAAACAGTGAAGGCGATGCGCAAGGATGTGCTTGCGAAGTGCTACGGCGGCGATATCACCAGAAAGAAAAAGCTGCTCGAGAAGCAAAAAGAGGGTAAAAAAAGAATGCGCCAATTCGGCAAGGTAGAGGTGCCGCAGGAGGCGTTTATGGCAGTGCTGAAGCTGGATGATGATGGTTAAATCACCCAACCGCTTAACGCCTCCCCTTGTGAGGGAAGGCGGTTATCATACTCACCCAATCTCAATGCAGCACGCAACATTTAAACTTTTCAAAGCGCAAGCTTTGCTTTGCAGCGATTCGCTCATAGCCGAAATACAACACTTTATTGAGAAAAAATGAAACAATTAGGTATTTATATCCATATTCCGTTTTGTCGCAGTAAATGCCCTTACTGCGACTTTTTCTCGTTGGCTGATGACAGTGCGGCGCAGGCATATACCGAGGCGGTGTGCGCACACCTTGCGCAGGCAAACCCGCAGGGGGAGTATGCGGCAGATACCCTGTATTTCGGCGGCGGCACGCCCTCGGTGTTGCAAGGCGAGCAGCTTGCGGCGATGATAGGCAGCGCAAAGGCGCATTTTGGAGCAGGGATTGCCGAAATCACCATCGAGTGCAACCCTTCTGATGTAGAGCGTGCTTTTTTGGAACGCGTGCACCAAGCCGGTGCTAACCGCCTGAGCTTCGGCATGCAATCGGCAGTTGAGAGCGAGCGGCGCGCGCTCGGCAGGCGCGCGGACCGTGCACAGGTGGCACAGGCAGTGCGCCTGGCGCAGGAGGCGGGGTTTGCGAATATTTCGCTGGATGTGATGCTCGGTATCCCCGGACAGACCGCCCGAAGCTTGCATGAAAGCCTTGATTTTTGCACTGCGCTCGGTGTGCAGCACATCAGCGCTTATATTTTAAAGATTGAAGAAGGCACCTATTTTGGCAAGCACCGCGACAGGCTGACTTTGCCGGATGAGGACGCGACTGCGGATTTATACTTGCAGGCAGTGGAGGAATTGGAACAAGCGGGCTTTTTACAATATGAAATTTCAAATTTTGCTAAAGCGGGCTTTGAAAGCCGCCATAATTTAAAGTATTGGCGCTTGGAGGAGTACCTCGGTATCGGCGCGGCAGCCCATTCCTTTATGAATGGTAAGCGCTTTTATTACCCGCGCGATATCGCCTATTTTACAGAAAAAAAACAACCGCTACCGGATGGAACGGGCGGTGACAGGCAGGAAAAAATCATGTTGGGCTTGCGCTTAAAGGAAGGCATAGAAAATAAGCTGTTGAGCGAAAGTGCAAAAGCGCAGCTGCCTTTTTTAACGGGGCAGGGGCTTATCAGCTGCACGGCGGAGCGCACGGCACTGACACCGCGCGGGTGCTTATTATCCAACGCAATTATCGCCGCGCTGATAGAATGATTTACAAATTGAAAAAGATTTGGTATAATCGAAAAAAAGCCAGTGAGGAAATTATGGAACATACACATTCACATATTTTAGAGGACGGCACTGTGGTAGAGCATAGCCACGGGAATCACTCTCATACCCATACCAACACCAAGGCGGTCATTAACCGCCTTTCCAAAGCCATCGGGCATTTGGAAAAGGTGAAGCGCATGGTCGAGCATGGCGAGGATTGCAGCGAGGTGTTAATACAGCTCAGCGCGGTGCGCTCGGCGATTAACAACACCGGCAAAATCATCCTCCAAGACCATATCGAGCACTGCCTGGTGGAGGCGGTTGAGACCGGCGATAAGGAAGCGGTTGAAGAGCTGAGCAAAGCGATTGACCGCTTTGTGAAATAAGTCGCTAAGCGTTTCTCGGGAGGTAAAGCATGGCATCCGACAAAGCGTATTTAGAGTTTGTGCGCGAGCAGCTCTCCGATTTAGAGGGGGTTTCCTATCGCGCGATGATGGGGGAGTATATCCTCTATTATGAGGGAAAGGTGATTGGCGGTATTTATGATAACAGGCTGCTGCTCAAGCCGACCAAATCCGTGGTTTCCATCTTCCCCGAAGCGCCGCGCGAGCTGCCGTATCCCGGCGCAAAGGCAATGCTGGCGGCAGAGGTGGATAACCGCGCTTTGTTACAGCGCGCGGTTGAAGCAGTGGCGGCGGATTTGCCCGCAAAAAAGAAAGCATAGCGCGCTACACTCTTTTGCAAAACTGCATTTTGTGCCTGCATGCCGGTAGCAGAATGGATACAACAGGGGCTGTGAAAAAACACAGCCCCTAAAAATTTAATAAAGGTAATTTAAAAAAGAGGTCTGAAAATAGCCAAAAGGCTATGGAAAGACCTCTTTTTAT
>ONWY01000089.1 GCA_900321665.1 uncultured Eubacteriales bacterium | reverse complement strand
GGCATAAGTACGCTCGATTCCGATTTGCTCGATTTCATCTTGATGCCTGCTTCGGGAGATTGGTAAACCACCTCGCCGGTTTCAAAATCGGGATATTTCTCGGTATCATCGGTATATTCAAGCTTAATCTTGCACTTAACCGTGCCGTCATCATAAGTATCGTCTTTGACGAACTTCGCAATTTCTTCATTGTAGTTTAAGCCGACAAATTTCGGCACTGTAATTTTTTCGCCGCCGAATAAAATCAGGCAAAGCACCGCAATGATAGCAATCACGCCGACACTGACACCGACAATGATGCCGACCTTTTTCTTATCGACCGGCTTCTTTTCGGGCTTGGTTTTCGCCATACCGTACTTTTCCTTGTAATACTCATCGCTCTTTTTGCCGCTGAGCTCATCCGCTTCGCGGTCCTCTTCTTTTTCAAGCATATCCACAAGGTGCTGCTCATCGGCAGGGTCTGTCTTATCCTCGGTCGGAATATAGGGCTCGCCCACCAGGAAAACATACGGGAAAACAGCGCCGGAATTTTCGGAGATTTCTCTTAAATCCATCAACATCTCCGCAGCGCTCTGGTAGCGCTCCTTCGGATTCTTTTGCATTGCATGCATGGTGATTTGCTCAATGCCTTTGGGAATGGAGGGATTAATCCTGCTGGGCAATTCCGCTTCCTTTTGCACCTGCATAATGGCGATGGAAACCGCGCTGTCCGCATTAAAGGGCACCTTGCCGGTAATCATTTCATACAGCACAACGCCCGCCGAGTACAGGTCGGCTCTCTCATCGGTATAATCGCCTCTCGCTTGCTCGGGGCTGATGTAGTGCACGGAGCCGATGGCACCGTTTGTCATCGTCTTTGTTTCGGAGCGGGCAAAGCGCGCAATACCGAAATCTGCCACCTTAATCGTGCCATCCTTGAGCAAAATGATGTTTTGCGGCTTAATGTCGCGGTGGATAATGCCCTTGTCGTGCGCATGCTGCAAAGCCTGTAATATCTGCATTTCAAAATGCACGGCTTCCTTCCAACCGATAACACCCTGCTCGTTGATGTATTCCTTCAGTGTAATGCCATCCACATACTCCATGACAATGTACTGAATGCGCTCGCCGAAGCTGACATCATACACCTTCACGATATTGGGGTGGTTTAAAATAGCAATCGCTTTGGATTCATTTTTGAATTTGCGGCGAAACTCCTCATTGGCAAGGTACTCTTCCTTTAAAATTTTAACCGCAACAATTCTCTCATCGATTGTATCATATGCTTTATATACAACAGCCATGCCGCCGACGCCGATGACCTCTTGTATCTCATATCTGCCATCAATTCTTTTTCCTACATAATTGTCCATGTTACGCCTCCTCGTATTGCATCAATACAGCAGTGATATTATCCATACCACCGTTATCATTTGCCTGATTTATCAGTTTATCACAAGTATCCTCCCATGCAGTGGAGTGGTAGATATCCATAATTTGTGCATCGGTTAAGCAGTTTGTCAACCCATCGGAGCATAACAAAATGACATCCCCCGCATCTATATCCTCTATGACAATATCCACATCAATTTCTTCGCTGACACCCAGCGCTCTTGTGATGATATTTTTTCTCGGGTCGGTTTGCATTTCCTCAAGCGTGATTTGCCCGATTTTATATAACTCATTTAAAAATGTATGGTCGGTAGTCAACTGCCGAATATCCCCGGCGAGCATATACACCCTCGAGTCACCGTCATACGCTATGACGGCACAGCCGTCTTTTATCACCGCTGCGGCAACAGTGGTTCCCATTCCCATCAGGTCGTGGCTTTGCGCATAGGAATAAATCTCATAGTTTGCCGCCGTGATAGCTGCACACAACATTCTTTCAATTGCCGCAGCCGACATTTTCGGTGAATAGGCAAGCTCAAGCTTTTTCCGAATGGTATCCACCGCAATTTTACTTGCAATTTCGCCTCCCTCGGCACCGCCCATGCCATCGCAAACAATGCCGAAAGCAGCGCCTTCTAATTCGCCGAAAGCCAAATTATCTTCATTATTCGGTCTGTGCTTACCGACATCCGAGATGCCTGCTAATTTCACTTTGATACCTCCTTTTGTGCCTTCGCTGCCGACCGCCTCAGCTGCCCGCAAGATGCATTGATATCAGAACCCAAGGTTCTGCGCACCGTAGCGCTGACACCGTATTTTTTTAAAATTTCAATAAAGCGGTTCATTTGCTCCCTTCCGCTTTTTTGAAATGTATTTTCTTTTACTTTGTTGACAGGGATAAGATTGACATGAGCAAGGCTGCCTTTCAGCTTACTGCCAAGCTCTCTTGCACAAGCATCACTGTCGTTCACACCCTCAATCATCGCATACTCATAACTGATGCGCCTGGAGGTAAGAGCCGTGTATTCCTTGCAGGCGGCAAGCAGTTCTTCCACACCCCAGCGCCGGTTGACCGGCATAATGGTGCTGCGAATGGCATCATTGGGAGCGTGCAAAGAAACGGAGAGTGTTATCTGCAATTTTTTTTGCGCCAAAAGTCGAATGTGCGGCACAATGCCGCAGGTGGAAAGAGAAATGTTGCGTGCGGAAATATGCAAGCCCTTCTCATCGCTGACAAGCTCTAAAAAGCGCATCACATTATCATAATTATCCAACGGCTCGCCCATTCCCATTAAAACCACATGGGAAATGCGCACCCCCATATCATTTTGCGCGCAGTGAATTTGGCTGAGAATTTCGCTCGCTGCCAGGTTTCTAACACAGCCGCTCAGGGTGGAAGCACAAAACTTGCACCCCATTTTGCAACCGACTTGTGTGGAAACACAAATGGTATAACCGTATTTATACTTCATCACTACGCTTTCCACTGTTTCGCCGTCATAAAGAGAAAACAAGTATTTGACTGTTTCATCTGAGTGCGATACTAACTTTCTCTCTATCGCGGCATAGGGAATATAGTAGCTTTGCGCCAGTGTTTCGCGCAGCTGCTTGGAAAGGTTGGTCATCTTATCAAAAGAATCCACCCCTGCCACATGCAGCCACCGAAAGATTTGCGCTGCCCGAAACAGCGGCAGCCCTTGCGCGCTAAGCGCCTGCTGCAGCTCCGGCAATGTCATTGATTTAATATCTTTTTTAACTGTCATCCTTCTTGATTACTGCCGCAAAAAAACCGTCTGTTGTATCGGTATGCGGAAAAAATGTTTTTTGAAATACTAACTGCGCTTTGCTTTCACGCAAAAATGCCTCAATCACCTCTTCATTTTCCGCTTTGTTTAAAGTGCAGGTGGCATACACTAAGGTACCGCCCGGCTTTAAATAACGAAATGAGGTGGCAAGAATGCGCTTTTGCACCGGCACGCAAGCCATTATCTGTTCCTTTGTTTTATAGCGGATTTCCGGCTTTTTGGCAATCGTGCCAAGCCCCGAGCATGGCACATCACAAAGCACTCTGTCAAAAAGGCCGAGGCTTTCATGATACTCGCTCGCATCCTGCACGCACGCCTTGATAAACGGAATGTGCAGGCGCTGCGCGCCTTCTCGAATTAAGGCAACGCGGCTTTCATAAATATCGCAAGCAAGCACCTCGCCGCTTTTCATTTGCTCGGCTACCGTAAAGCTCTTGCCGCCGGGTGCCGCGCAGGTATCGAGCACGCGCTCGCCTTCAAGCGCACCAAGCAGCAATGCCGCCTTTTGCGCCGCCGTATCCTCTACATGGAACAAGCCTTCACGAAACGAAGGTATCAAAGTCAGCGCACCGGATTTTTTCAGAACAAGGGAATTTTCGACCGCTTCATTTACCCGCGCTTCCACGCCCTCGCTTTTTAAGCGCTGCAACAGGCTGTCCCTATCGCAAAGCAGGGTGTTAACACGCACGACCGTTTGCGCGCTTTTGGTGGAAAAGGACTCTAAAATACCGATGGTATCGCTCTTTCCGTAATCCTTTATCCACAAATCAATCAAGGCTTGCGGGATGGCGTACTTCACACTTAAGTAGCGCTTATCGCTCTGCTCCGGCAGTCGCTCACCGCTGCGAGAGAGCGCGCGCAAAACCGCATTCACAAGCCCTGCGGCATAGGCGCAGCCGTGCTTTTTGACCAATTTCACACTTTCATTAATCGCAGCAGCGGCAGGTACCTTATCCATCAAAAAAAGCTGGTAAACACCCATGCGAAGGGCAATGAATACCTCATCGCGCAATTTTTTCAAAGGCTGCTTCAAAGCACCCTCAAGCTGATAATCAAGGTATATTTGCGTTTCGATAACCCCGTAAAACAAAGCGGTTGCAAAGGCTTTATCCTGCCCTGACAAATCACTTGCTTTTAAATGATTATCCAATAAAAGGTTGGAATATGCCCCCTCTTTTTTCTGGCGCAAGAGCAATCGAAAAGTAAATTCTCTTGCTGTCATTTCCGTCTCCCGCTCATTAAGAGTAATCGAATGATGGTAAAAAGGGTCGACGCCATGGAAGCCACATAGGTTAATGCCGCGGCTCTGAGAACCGCTTTGGCGCCGTTATATTCCTGCGCGGTAAGCAGCTGCGATTGCTCAATCGCTTTCAGCGCGCGCGAGGAAGCGTTAAACTCCACCGGCAGTGTTACAAGCTGAAAAATGAACACGGCACTGTACAAAATAATTCCGATGGTAAACAAGAAGCTGAACGAGGAGAAAATGATGCCGATAACGCACAGCGGCAGACCGATTGCCGAACCGATATTTGCCATCGGTATCACCTTAGAGCGCACCTTAATCGGAAAATATTTAGCCGCATATTGGCACGCGTGACCTGCTTCATGACAGGCAATGCCGACCGCTGCAATCGAGGTGGAATCATACACGCCCTCGGAAAGATTAATGGTATTGGTTTTGGGGTTGTAGTTATCCGTCAACTCCCCTTGCACGCGCATAATTTGCACATTTTGCACCCCTGCGGCGCGCAACACCTCGAACGCTGCCTGTGCCCCGGTAAGACCGCGCGCGTTGGCAATTTGCGAAAACTTACGATATCTTGATTTCACAAGTACCTGTGCGCCGATGCACAAAAGAAACGGTATCGCTATTAATATAATCTGCCACATCATGCCGGAATCCATGCCATAGCCTCTGCTGTAATAGCCGTAATTACCAAAAAACATTGCTATCCTAACCTTTCACCGATTGCAATCGGATGCCCGAGCAAAAACGCATCGGTGCTCATTCTTTTTTTACCTTCTAACTGTAAAGAAGTGATTTCATAAGCGGTGCTGCCACCGCAGGCAATCACCAATTTCTTTTGATTTTCAATCACGCTTCCCGCTTGCGCCGGTGCCGCTGCAACCGGCTTGCCGGAGTGGATTTTCAGCACCTTGCCGCCCAAAACGGTCGTTGCCACGGGCCACTGTGCCAAGCCTCTGACCTGATTGTGAACCTCCGCGGCGGTTTTCGCCCAATCAATCGGACACAGCGAGCGGTCAATCATCGGTGCATAAGTGGCAAGCGCTTCCTGCTGCGCCTGCGGCTCAATGGTATCAAAGCGCTCAAGTGTTTCAATCAACAGCGCCGCGCCGAGGTCTGCCAATCGGTCAAACAACTCTGCTGCCGTTTCATCCGCACCAATCGCCACTTCCCTTTTTAAGAGCATATCGCCTGTATCCAAGCCTTCGCCCATTAGCATTGTGGTAACACCTGTATGGCTTTCACCATTGAGCACCGCCCACTGAATGGGCGCCGCACCGCGGTATTTGGGAAGCAGAGAGCCATGCACATTAATGCATGCTTTATGCGGAATATCCAGCACTGCCTTCGGCAAAATCTTGCCATAGGCTGCCACCACCAGGAAATCCGGTTGATAGGAAGCAATATATTGAACCGCTTCTGCTGTTTTTAGGCTCGCAGGCTGATAGACCTCTATGTTATTTTCTAATGCCACTGCCTTGACCTCGGGCATCACAAGCTGCTTGCTTCTGCCCCTCGGCTTATCCGGCTGCGTGAGTACAAGCGGTACTTCATAGCCGCTTTCAACCAGCTTTTTTAAGGAAGGAACCGCGAAATCGGGAGTTCCCATAAACACTACTCTTTGCATTCCAAGCGAACCTCTTCAATCATATTATCGGTAAAGAGCACACCCTCTAAATGGTCTAATTCGTGACAAAAGCACCTTGCCTTTAACCCTTCGCCTTGGTAAACGCACCAATTGCCCTGTCTGTCCTGCGCCTTCACGGTCACCTTCATCGGGCGCTTGGTGATGCCGTTTCTGCCGGGAACGGAAAGACAGCCTTCCACATCCTGCTGCTCCCCCTCCGCTTTGATGATTTCGGGATTAATGA
>ONWY01000057.1 GCA_900321665.1 uncultured Eubacteriales bacterium | reverse complement strand
TAGTTGTTTTTACTGAGTTTGTGGGGATTTGACTACCCCTCAGTCTTGCTAACGCAAGACAGCTCCTAACCGGAGCCCGCACCCTCTGTCACTTCGTGACATCTCCCTGCACTGCAGGGAGTCACCCCTCACAAGGGGAGCCGTTAAAAGGTTGCTAATTTATCTGCCTGTAGGCAGATAAATTAGAATTTAGTTTACTAATTCCCACTTTTCCTGTATAATAAATCTGTATTTTCAGAAAGAGGGAATTATTATGCAACTGTATTTTATTTGGTTTGCGATGTTTGCCGCAGTGCAAGCCGCGCTCACCCTGATTCAGTTTTTACTCAGAAAAAAGCGCATTAAAAAAGCGGTGCGTGTGATTATCATTATCGCAAAGGCACTGCTTGCGATTGCCTGCGCCGTGTTGGTGATGGCGGGGCCTGTATTCTTCCGCCCGGTACAACCGGTGATGGTTGTTATTTATGCCGTGCTGTTTATGGATGCGACTGCCGATGTGCTGTATGCCATTTATTTGGCGGTGCGCAAGAAAGAGAGAAAATTTGTGCCGGCGAAGATACTCAGCCTTTGCTTAGGTGTTCTTTTCTTTGTGTACGGCACGGTGAATATGCAGCTTGTCAGCCCGAAATACCACGAGTACAGCAGCGCAAAGCTGCAACATGATTACAAAATCGCCTTTGTGGCGGATTTGCATGTCGGCTCCTCGCAAAACTTCTCGACCACACAAAAAACCATTGCCGCAATAAAAGCGGAGCAGCCCGATTTTGTCATCCTCGGCGGTGATATTACGGATGATTACACCTCGAAAGAGGAAATGCTCGAAACCTACCGCCTGTTTGGTGAAATCGGCGCGCCGGTCTACTTCATCTTCGGCAACCATGAGGTGGTGCAGCATGAGAAATATATGAAGGACGGCTTGCACTACACGGAAGCGGAGCTTGTGAAGGCGATGGAGGATAACGGCATCACCGTTTTGGCGGATGAATATGCCTCCCTTGCGCCCGATTTGCTCCTGCTCGGCAGAGAGGATGCGGCAGCGAAGGAGAAGCGCAGGGCGATTGATACCTTGCCAAACCCCGCCCCCGAAAAGTACCTCATCACCGCAGACCACCAACCGGTGCTGTTTGAGGATAACCTCGCCGCCGGCACCGATTTGCAGCTCTCCGGGCACACCCACGCGGGGCAGCTGTTCCCGAACGGATTTTTCTTCTCCTTTGTCAGCTACAACCTCGGCGATTACACCGCCGATAACGGCGCGGTGATGAATGTCAGCTCCGGTGCATGCGGCTGGCGCGTGCCGTTCAGAACCGAAGCGCAGTGCCACTATGAAATTGTCAATTTGCACCCGGCACAGTAGCTGCAAATATACCTATAAAACTATATAAAAAGCTTGCCGAGAGTATCTCCGGCAAGCTTTTCTTTGCAAATAGGCGAATAAAACCGGCTTTTTTCACATCCCTACTGTCCGGTATCGTCTTTTTTCTTATCTGTCCGCATATACCGACCGCAAGCTTTGCCGGCAACTGCTTGTCATACAAGTGACTGTGAGGCGCGCGAACAACTGCGAATACAATGAGCAACTGAAAGGGGCAAGCCCCCTTTTTTCTTTTTCCGCATGTATTGACAAGCAGCCGGAAAGATGCTATAATCATGATATACAACATATGTTGCATAACCACCGTTGCAAAATAACAAAAGGAGAATTCTCATGCCCCCCAAAGTCAAGTTTCAAAAGAAGGAAATTATAGAAGCCGCCGTCGCCATTACCAGAAAGCAAGGCATTGGCGCCGTCACGGCAAGAGAGGTCGGCGCGGTGCTCGGTGTTTCCTCTCGCCCGCTGTTCACCTATTTTAAGAGTGTTGACGCACTCAAAAAAGCGGTTTGGCTTTATGCAAAAGAGCTATATGAAACCTATGTCAAAGACGGTCTGAAGGCGGAAATTCCCTTTCTCGGTGTCGGTCAAAACTACATCCGCTTTGCCAAGGAAGAACCCGAGCTGTATAAATACCTGTTTTTAAATCCGCCGGAGGATGTGAAGGGCGGCGCGATGGAAGCGCTGCGGCTCTCGCAGGATTTGGTGCGCCCGTCGCTGATGCGCATTTATCATATGGACGGCGCCACGGCAGATAAATACTTTCGCGATTTGTGGCTTGTTGCGTACAGCATTACTACACTGATTGTCACAGGCGAATGCCCCTATACAGATACAGAAATCAGCGCCCTGTTTACGGAATTCAGTGTATCCGTTTGTAAGGCATATAAAGAAATTCCCGGTCTGCCGGAGGGCGATTTTGATAAAAACGCCGTGTTTCAAAAGCTTGTTAAAGAGGATATAACACCATGAAAAAACCATTTTTAAATTGGTTGGGACTAACCGGTATTGCCGCTCTCATTTCCTATGCGGCAGCGGTCTTTCTTTCACCGCTGGCATACCCCGGCTACAATGCGCTTGCACAAGCGGTCAGCGACCTCTCGGCACAAAATGCTCCCTCGCGCATGTTATGGAACACCCTTGCGGCTCCCTATAACATTTGCAGTGTGGTGTGCTCAACTTGCGCGGCAATCTATGTTTCGCAAAACAAGACAAACACGCGCCTGCTTCGCGCGGGTATATATATGTTTTGCATCATGAATTGGGTATCCGACATCGGCTATGCCATGTTTCCGCTTGCGAACAGCGGCAAAGAAATCACTTCTTTCGGAGAGGTCGGGCATATCGTCGTTACCGCATTGGTGGTCATTTTGTCGATTGCTTCCCTTCTTTTGCTCATCATTGCCGGCTTTCGCAAACCGGGCAAAAAAAGCATCGGCATTTGGGCAATTATCGCTTTGGTGATGATGCTTGTCGGCGCGCTCGGGCAGCAGGCAGTGCCGCCCGCATACTTCGGCACCGTGGAGCGCTTTAGCGTATTTGCGGCAGTCGGCTTTAACGCAGTTTTGGGCTTCTATTTATTTAGCGGTACATTGGAAACAAAAATCAAAACGGAGAAAACAACATGAAAACCATCATTGTCTACTATTCATTGGAAGAAAACACACATTATGCCGCGCAAAAGATTGCCGAAAATATCGGCGCGGATTTGCTGAGGCTCTATCCGAAAAAAGCATACCCGAACAGCGGCTTTAAAAAATTCTTTTGGGGCGGCAAAAGCGCCGTGATGGCACAAAAGCCCGCACTGGAACCGTATGTATTTCGCGGTGATGCATACGAGCGCGTAATCATCGGCTTTCCGGTTTGGGCGAGCAATGTGGCGCCGCCGCTGCGCACTTTTTTGAGCGAAAATGATTTGAGCGGCAAGCACTTGGCTGCCTTTGCGTGCCAAAGCGGCTCCGGCGCGCAAAAAGCATTTGCAAAGCTTGCGGCGGCAGCAGGTGTCGAAAAGCTTGAAAACGAGCTCATCCTCATCGACCCGAAAACAAAGCCGAGCAAAGAAAACGAAAGCAACTTGAAAGACTTTTGCGACAAGCTATGTGCTGCACAGTAAGCCGGATAAGATGCACCTATGAGCTTAATTGAAACATCGCTTTACAGCAATATTTTGAAAAAAGAGATGCGGCTGTGTGTATACCGCCCAAGCGGATATGATACCGAACCGCTGCCGGTTTTGTATTTTCTGCACGGCAGAACGGGCAACGAGCAATTATTGCGCCAACTTGCAATGGACAAAACGGCAGATGAAATGCTGCAAGCGCAAGCCATCAAGCCTATGATGATAGTGTGCCCGCATCTCGATAACAGCAGAGGCATCAACTCTGCCGAAGTCTATCGAGAGGTAAAGGGCAAATACGGCACGGTTCATAAAGGGCGGTACGAGGATTATTTGGTTGACGAGCTCATCCCTTTTACCGAGCGCAGCTTTCAATGCGTAAAGACGCGCGAGGGAAGGTATATCGGCGGTATTTCTTCCGGCGGCTGCACGGCGCTGCAGATTGCCCTTTTGCACCGGGATTTGTTTTCAAAGGTCGGTGGGCATATGCCGGCTATCGACTTATCATTTGCCGATGAGGACGAGTGTTATTTTGAAAGCGAAGCGATGTGGCTAAAATACAACCCGATACAAATTGCAAAAGGCTTTTCCTCTTGCCCTTTGAAGGTTTTTCTTGACGACGGCAAAGACGATGAAGGGCAGTTTTACCGTGCTTGCGAGAGTCTGTATCAAATATTAAAGCAAAAAGGTGCGCAGGTACAAAATCATTTGTTTGACGGCGCGCATGATGCGGCATATATTCTTTCAAACATGAAAACATATCTGCGCTTTTACGGCGCTTGACAGGCTTTGGCAATAAAAGGTCGGCAAGCTCTGTCTGCCGAACAAAAGTCCCAAAAAGAGGTGAAAAGATAATGTTAACAACTAAGCGCTTAATTCTGCGCCGCCGGAAAGAGAGCGACGCGGCAGATTTATACACCTATGCAAAAGACCCTGCAATCGGTCATATTTTTGTCAGCGCAAAAAACATAAGTGAAGGAAAAACAGAAAATGAACTATAAAATCATTGATAAAAGCGCCTATTACCGCAAGGATACCTACCGCCGCTTTACCGAAGAATGTAAATGCTCCGCTTCTATCACGGCAAGACTTGATGTCACGGAGCTTGCGGCATATTCCAAAAAAACAAACACAAGGTTTTACATCAATTTTCTCTACATTCTCGCAAAGGTACTCAATTCTCGCGATGACTATAAAATGGGATACCTGTACCAATCGGATGAGCTTGTGTGCTACGATGTAATCCATCCGACGCACTATGTGTTCCGAAAAGAAACGGAAACCTGCACACCCGTTTATAGTGAATACTGCGAGGATTACAAGGCATTTTACCGCAATGTTTTCGCCGATATCGAAAAGGCGAAAGCGCCACGCGAGCAAAGTGTACATCAGCAAAATCAGCCGAATCGGTTTGAAGCTTCCTACCTCCCGTGGGTGTCTTACGATTCGTTGCATATGGAACTGCCCGACGGCTATCTCTATTTTCCGCCGGTGGTTCACTGGGGCAAATACCGCGAGGAAAGCGGCAGGCTGATGATGCCCGTAACCATCAGAATGAATCATGCCATTGCAGACGGCTATCTGATTGCAAAGGTCTTTGAGCTGCTTCAAAAAGAAATGAAACAGTTTATGAATAACCAATAAGGAAGTGAGCCTATGAGCCATCATGCTATGCTTGAAATCAAGCACTATTCAAAATCCTACGGCAAAGGAAAAAACGCTGCCGAGGATGTCTGCCTTACCGTCGAAAGCGGTGATATTTACGGCTTTATCGGCCATAACGGCGCCGGTAAATCGACTACCATTCGCGCGATTGTCGGCGTACTGGATTTTACCGAAGGCGAAATATATATTGACGGTCATTCGGTTAAGGATGAGCCGATGGAATGTAAAAAAATAACGGCTTATCTTCCCGACAATCCCGATTTATATGAAAACCTGACGGGTATTCAATATCTGAATTTTATTGCGGATGTATTCGGCATCGGCACGCATGAGCGTGAACAGCGCATTTTGCGCTATGCCGATTTGTTTGAGATAACGGACTCCCTCAGCGACCTGATCGGATCTTACTCCCACGGCATGAAGCAAAAAATCGCGATTATCTCCGCTCTCATTCACAAGCCGAAGCTGCTGGTTCTTGATGAACCGTTTGTGGGCCTTGACCCGAAAGCAAGCTTTATTCTCAAAAAACTGATGCACGAAATGTGTGAGAGCGGCACGGCTGTCTTTTTCTCCACCCATGTACTCGATGTGGCGGAAAAATTGTGCAATAAAATTGCCATCATTAAAAACGGCAAAATTATTGCAAGCGGTACCATGGAGGAACTTACACGGGGGCACTCATTAGAGGAAGCCTTCTTGGAGACGGATGATGAAAAATAGTTTACTGCTTTTAAAAACGCTGCTTTTGTCCACAGCGCAGTGGAATATCTACCGCCATAGCACCGATAAAAAGAAGCGGCGAAAAATCGCTCTCGGCTTTATCGGCAGAGTGCTTCTCTATGCGATGATAATGCTATCCTGTATTTTTATGTGCATAGGCTATGGGCACTACGGTTTGAGTGATGCGGTGCCGGTGCTCTGCGCGCTGAGTGCGAGTGTGATTGCCTTTGTTTTCACACTCTTTCGCACCAACGGTTATCTCTTTGCTTTTAAAGAATACGATATGCTGCTCTCGCTTCCGTTTAAGGCCGGCACCGTGGCAGGATGCAAGTTTCTTTACATGTATCTCAAAGCTCTACCGTGGTATATCAGCATTTCCCTTGCCATGCTCATCGGATACGGGTACTATGCAAAGCCTCCTGCGGCTTCGTTCCCGATATGGCTGTTGCTCAGCCTTGTGTTGCCGTTGATTCCCATGCTGCTTGCCGCTTTCATCGGGTTTTTGATTGCGCGCATTTCATCGAGATTTCAAAAAACCAATATCGTACAAACCGTGTTGACGGTAGTCTTTGTTTTAGCGATTTTCTCGCTACGGTTTGTTCTCGAGAGCATATTCAGAAATCATCAGGTGGAATCGACACTGCGCTCTGCCGCCGCGATGACACAAAGCGCCTCTCGCTATTACCTGCCTGCGGCTTGGTTTTCCAATGCCGTGACAAAGCTTTCCGCGGCTTTGATGAGCAGCTTGTCATTGGTTTTGCTTGCGCTTTTTGGCTTTTCTGCAGGTTCTGCAGATACAGTCACCGGCGTGGTGGACCAAGTGGGAGCCAAAGGTTGTTGGCATGTGCTTACTTGGATCAGCGCCATCGGACCGGTGATTGCAATTCTGATTCTAGTGAAGTGTTACAAGCTTCGAGATAAAGAAGTCGGCGTGATAGCCATGTATAATAACGGCGAAATCTCTAAGGAAGAGTGTGAGCGCAAATTGCGTGAACTCTAATTTCTCGTAAGCAAAGGTATATCATAGTGGGCCAGTGCTTTTTCCCAGCATGCATCCGGAACGGAGTGGTAGGGAGACTGATACTGGTCCATTTTCATGGCTTCGTTTAATACAGTTCCCTGGGAATATCTCCCGGTTCGTAAAACTTGAATCACCACGCTGCACCAGGCAGGAGCGTAGTCTAGGATGTCAGAGCAGGTCATTTCCTTTTCAATCAAATCCAGATTCAGTGGAAGGGAAATGAAATGAGGTTGCCATTTCTTTTCAGCTGCTTCTAATAGTAAGTATTGGGCATGTCCCTTGCAACCTAGTGGAACGCCTACAGAACCAGCGTTATACACATGCTTTTCTCCCTCTTTGATGATGCCCTGTTTGTGGGTGTGGCCGCAGATGATGTACGGCTCCGGGTAGCTTTGGACAATCTCTTCAGTCTGGGAGTCGTCCGGCAATAACTTTTGCTTGTTATTCTCCGCACTGCCGTGACATAAGAGAATATCCGGCATGCCGGGAGTGTGAATAGTGGTGGAAATAGGTAGATCTCGAAAGAAGCTGAGATCCTTGGCTGTCAGGTGCGCTAGGGTGTATTTAAGCGCACCGGTGGTTTGATTTCCTTTAAGCCAGTCGCAATCAGGGTTGAACTTACCGTCGATATAGTAGTCTTCCTTGTTGCCACGCAGGAATACACAGTCATATTTTTTCTGTAAGTTGTAGAGATAGGTCATGACTCTCTGAGGCTTTGGAAATTCACCCACGTAGTCTCCGAGAAACCAAA
>ONWY01000231.1 GCA_900321665.1 uncultured Eubacteriales bacterium | reverse complement strand
GTTTGTTTCAAGCCGAGAGTATCGCCGCTTGAGGTCACCATAAAGGTAGGCGGAATTTCGGCATTTTCAATCACTTCGTTTAAATTCATATAGCGATAGGTCGGCTTATCCTTATAGCCCTGCGACCACATTTTTTTGGTATAAAAGCCGATAAGTCCCCCTTCGTTCATATACGCGACAGGGCTTGTCAGCGCAAGGGCGGTCAGCTTCATATCCACATCGACCGTATCATAAACGCGGCGCAGCTTTTCATCGCTGAGCAGCGCTGCCGCAAAGCCCGCGAGCATACCGCCGGCGGAATCGCCGGTGAGCATAATTTTGCTCTCATCTGCCGGGTAATCGCCCAAATGCGCGCGAATCCACTTTAGCGCAAGCATCACCTCGCGCAGCTGAAAGGCGGGGTCGGGGCAGTCCGGCACAAGAGAATAGCTGATGGAAAAGACGCAAAATTCCCGCTTAGCAAGGTATAAATTATAAAACTTATTCAGCTCCTTATCGCCATACATCCAACCGCCGCCGTGAATATCAATAATCACCGGGAGCTTCCGGCTCTCTAAGGCAGCGGGATAATAGACATCGAGCTTGTGCTGCCAGGTATCATCCTCCACATAGCTCAAATTGCACACCTCTTTGATGCCTTCCGGCTTCACCTGGCGCGCATGGGTTTTAGCATCGGACCTTCTGGCGGTATCCCAGACAATTTTATCAAACAGCTTATACCACATTTGATTCACTCCCCATCCATTTATTTTCAATTATATCATAGCACAAAAATGCTAAAATTCAATAGATTTTATTGACTTATGCCGCATAAAAGAGTATATTATAAGATAAGTTTTTTGAAAAAGCATTTATTTACAAAGGGGGTAAGAACATGAGCACAGTTTATGTGGATGGCTATCAATCCGCACTTTCGGTAAGGGAGACCGAAAAAGCAATTCGATTGATAAAAGACACCTTTCAAAAGAAGTTGGCACAAGCACTCAATCTGGAGTACATTTCCGCGCCGCTGTTTTTGAGAAAAGGCAGAGGGCTAAACGATGATTTAAACGGTATTGAGCGCAAGGTGCACTTTGATTTAAAGGAGCTTGAGGGAGAATACGAGATTGTGCAATCTCTCGCCAAGTGGAAGCGCTACGCTTTGTACAAATACGGCTTTGATATCGGCGAGGGGCTTTATACGAATATGAATGCCATTCGCCGCGATGATGATATGGACAATATCCACTCTGTGTATGTCGACCAGTGGGATTGGTGCAAGGTTATCTCCAAGGAGCAAAGAAACGAAGCGTTTTTAAAGCAAACCGTGCTGCAAATTGTCGGTGCGATTGCGGATACCCAAGAGGTAATTCAGCAGCACTTCCCCGCTCTGAAGCATAAAATCAACCGCGAGGTGCATTTCATCACCACACAGCAATTAGAGGACAAATACCCTGATTTAACCCCCAAGCAAAGGGAAAAAGAGGAAACGAAGCAATTCGGCACCATCTTTATTATGCAAATCGGCGGCAAGCTCAAAAGCGGTATCAAGCACGATGGCAGAGCCCCCGACTACGACGATTGGACTCTCAACGGTGATTTGCTGTTTTGGAATCCTGTTTTGCAAGAGCAAATCGAGATTTCCTCAATGGGCATTCGTGTTGACGCTCAGGCGCTGGAAAAGCAGCTCAAAGCCGAAGGCAAAGAAGAAAAGCTGCAATTGGAATTTCAAAGCGGTATTTACTCCGGCAAATTCCCGCTGACCATCGGCGGCGGTATCGGGCAATCGCGCTTATGCGTGCTGTTGCTCGAAAAGCTGCATATCGGTGAGGTGCAGTGCTGTGTTTGGCAGCCCGAGGTAAAAGAGGAATGCAAAAAAAGAGGTATCAACCTGCTTTAAAATGCGGCAAAAGCCCGCAAAATAATGCGCTCGGCGCATAGTTAGCGGGTAAAACCCGGTCAAAATAAAAACTTCATTATCGCTGTTTTTAGTTAGCGGTAATGAAGTTTTTTCGGTTTATCGGTGCAGCTTTAAGCTGCGCTTTTTTATTTTTATTTCAGCTGCCTGCAGTTTTCCACGGGGCTGCGAGGTCTTTCGGCTTTGTGCACTTGCCTATTCCGAAGAAAACCGTTGCGGCAACAGTGCTCTGCCCTTTGGCTGTTTCAAGCACTTTCAATTGCTTTTATAAAAAATTGCGGGGGCTGTAAAAACACAGCCCCCGCATTTTTGAAAGATTAGTTGAATTGAGAATTGTAGATTTCGCTGTAAAGACCGCCGAGTTCCATCAGGGAATCGTGGTTACCGGTTTCTACAATGTTACCGTCTTTCATCACGATAATCAAATCTGCATTCTTAATAGTGGATAATCTGTGGGCAATCACAAAGCTTGTTCTGCCGCTTGTCAGAGAATCCATTGCCTTTTGAATGAGAATTTCGGTTCTGGTATCCACATTACTTGTTGCTTCGTCGAGAATGAGCATCGGTGCATTCTCGGTCATCGCTCTCGCGATAGTAACAAGCTGCTTTTGACCTGCAGAGAGCGCGCTCTCTTTTTGAATCACGGTGTCAAGACCATCGGGCAAGGTGGAAACATAGTGCGCCAGGTTGGTTTCTTCCAAAATCTCGGCGAGTCTGTTTTCATCCACATTTTTGAGGTTGTAAACGATATTCTCTCTAAGTGTACCGTTAATCACCCAAGTTTCCTGCAAAATCATACCGAAGATATCTCTCAATTCATGCGCCGACATATCCTTGATGGATACACCGTCAACAAGAATATCACCGCTGGTGATTTCATAGAAGCGCATCAACAGGTTCACAAGTGTGGTTTTACCCGCACCGGTAGGACCGATGATAGCGACCTTCAAGCCTTCTAAATGCCCCTTATGTTCCTGAATGGTGAACAGGTTAAGGAGTCCCTGGGAC
>ONWY01000199.1:3841-5567 GCA_900321665.1 uncultured Eubacteriales bacterium | reverse complement strand
TTACAATGACAAAGGTGACATTGACTTTTTCGCCTGCGAGGGTGGTGACCACCATCATCATACCGGCGTGAACAAGAACAAATGCGCCTAATCTTAAATAAGATACCGTGTTGGAAAAGAAAGATAAGATACTTTCAAACAATTCAATAATGTTGGAAAGCAGGTAACTGCCGGGTTTTAGCTTATAGGATTTGTCGGCAAGTTTTTCTTTGACAAATTCGTAGAAAAACAGCATCACAACAGCAACTATGAGCAAAACAATAACAATATCTTTGTTGACAACAGAAATCGCTTGCTTGACTTCGTCGTTTGCCATAAAGTCGGTTGCCAGGAAGACCATGGAACTGTATGCAAGTATACCGGCAATACCGTTAGCACTGAAAATGGCATCGGCATATTGTTTAAGTTTGAATGAACAAATCGTGTGAATTAACATGACCAGTAACATCAAGAACACACCGGCGGAGATGGCAAGAATTAATATCTTGGTTGTGTTTTCGAAAACTTTTATCGGCAGGAAATTGATGCCGAGAGATTTGTAAACACCATCGAGCAAGTCTTCCATACCGAATACCGAGCCGAAAACGGCACCGAAAATACAACTGAAAATACCACAGCGCATCAGGATTTGCCCCAGGGGCATCTTCTTAAACTTGTGCATTAAGAAGCCGACTATGATAATGACCAAACCTTGCCCTAAATCGGCAAACATCAAGCCGAACATCAGCGCGTAGGTAATGGCAAAGAGCGGTGTCGGGTCAAGCTCGTTGTAAGATGGGAGACCGAACATTTCCACAAAGTAGGAAAACGGTCTGAACAGCCAATTGTTTTTTAACGAAATCGGAATTTTGTCAATTATCGAAGCGCCCGGGTCTTCGCATTCGACCATAATACCCTGAAACATTTTGCTTTTTGCCATAAAGGGTTCTTCATAATCCGCTTTTATCCACCCGACAAAAATGAAGTAATCTTCTTCATTTTTGATTGCCGCATTGAGTTTAAGTTCAAATACCGTATTGAGCGCATAAATGCGGTTGCAAAGTTCCGAATAGCGCCCGCTTTCCGCATGCACATATTCGGCAAGCTCTTTGGTGAGAGCATCAATCTTGCGTTGAATATCTTCATTGTGAGCAATCGTATCCGCGATTGCCTGCTCTGCATTACCGTTATAGGCAGGTACAAAGGCTTTTTCAAAAGAAAGTTTGGTGAAGATATTGTCAATCTCTTCTTTTTTGCTTACCGGTACAATGTAGGCGCCCCAATAGCCGTCTTTAACCTCTTTACCCTTCATGAAATTGATAAAGGGGTTATCTTTATACATATTCATTTGGAGCTTTTCATAACTTTCGCGCGGCAGGTAGCCGAAGCGGAACTTTGTGAACTCGCAATCAAAAATATCTTTAAGATTAATGTCCATTTGCGTGAAATGTTCATAATTCTCAATTAAATTCTTATTATTTTCAAATTGCTTTTGCAGTTCGCTGCGCTCGTTGAAATTTTCCTTGATTTTTTGCAGGAAATTTCTCAAATAATCCACATCGGCGCTGTCTTCGGAAATCTCCATTACGTGTTCCTGCTTGGTTTCAATACCGAACTCTTTGGATAATTGATCAATCATCTGCAAGTGTTCCGTATAAGGGTTTTCGGCGGAAAACGGGGCGAAATTAATCTTTTTCGGAATAAAATCCATAGCGTTTTCCACTTGGAAGTGCCCGTCAATACAGAA
>ONWY01000199.1:0-3796 GCA_900321665.1 uncultured Eubacteriales bacterium | reverse complement strand
CAATTTCATTTTTTCTATTGCCAAATTCGTATCACTCCTTCAACAGTCGTAATCGTCATCATCTCAGTTTGTTTATATCTCCACACCGATCAGGTATTTTTGTATTTCTTCATTCGACAGTTTATAACGCTTGCCTTCGGTGATGTGAATAATGTTTTTGATTTCGGTAGATAAAAGATTGAAATAAGTCAGTACCGCAATATTTGCATTCGCACTAAAGCGTAAAAAATGTTTGTTTATAATATAAGAGTTTTTTTCGTACACCCGTTCCGGATAGATCAAATCTTCATTCGAAAATTGTTTGCCGAGTTTGGTGGTACCGACTATATCAATAAAATCCATCGTTGTGTCGCATTCCACAAGAGCGGAGAGCTTTGCGGCGTTTAATGTGCCGTGATCGGTAATTAAGCAGGCTTTTATAAAATCCTGAGATAGTCCGTTTTTTTTGTTGCGGTAAATAGTTCAGTTGCTTTAATTCTTTCGCCGCTTTTTTGGGGAGTTGTTTGCTCATTTCTTTTGCGCGCTGCGCATAGAAAGCACCAAGAATGATTTCAACTTGCGAAAAGTGAAAAACACCGTCACTTCCGATAAAGCGCTTAGCGGCAGGATAATAGGCAGTGTGCCTAAGCGAATCGATTAATTCTTGAGCGGTGGTACTTGCATAAACTTTCTCAATATTTAATTCGGAAGCGGTTTTAAAAAAATCATTCGGAATATAAGATGTAGCAAAAGCGGATGTGGAAACGAGATTGCGCGCCGCGCTGATAATGACTTGAATATCGCTTTTCAAAACATAGTATTTAAAAAAAGGATTATGAATCATTCTTTCAAAGGTGCATATGGTTTGCAAGCGATTATTATATTCTTTATTTAAACTGAATTCGATCGATTCGGCGGTAATTTTCGTGCTACTGTTCGGGGCAAAAATATCACCGTAGGAGGTTCTTGATTTAAGATAATTGGCAATTTCATGATTGGAATTGCAAGCTAAAAGTGCATTGTAATCGGCAGCGGTTAAGCGCTTGCCATACATACATCTGACTTTTGCCAAAACCGCATTGGCTGACTGATTCAAACCGTAACCTCCTTCCTAAATAGTAACACAGCGGTATTATTCCGCAATAGTTTGCTCAACGAGTTCTTTCACCCATTGGTCTTTATTTTCTTTGTAATAATTGTCTAAACTTTGATTGGCGCGTGCGTAATCGGTATCAATTTGCGCCTTGCGTTCTTCTACTTTGCGCGTTTCATCCTCAGTGGTTAAGGCAATGATTTCCTCTACGCTTTCTTCATATTTTTTGTCGAGTTCTTCGACTCTTTGCGCGATGGCAATTTTTGATTCGGCAAGTTGTTTCTTGCTTTCATCTGTCATTTTTCTGGCTTTTTTATCAACATCTATGATAGTTTTAATGAGTTGTTCCATAAATATCTCTCCGATGGTTCGTAAAAATAAGAATCTGACTTGCGTCGGCAAGTCGTTGGCTTGTTGGCGTTGAGAACCATATGTTGTGGTTTGTTTGTCTTTACTATACTACCATTTGAAAACTTTTTCAAGTGCAAATTAAATAATTTTGCCTAAAAATAGTGCATAATGTTGATACATTTTCTGCATATTAGAAAACCTAATATTGTTTACTAATATCATTGACAATTTTCGCGACTTTTCTATATAATTGATTTATCACTTTGAAAGGATATTTTTATAGTATGGCAAGACAGAAAATTCAATCCGTTTCAAAGGTTGAAGCCACGGTTGACAGGCTCTATGAAGAGCTCGGCAGCCGTGTGAATGCTGTTTCAACCAATTCCTGCCCGATTGATGTCGCTTTAGGCTTTGTCAGACTGTGCCATTCCCAATCTTGCGGTAAGTGTACACCGTGCCGCGTGGGCTTAGGGCAGCTTGCAACCTTGATTGAGAGCGTGTTAGACGGTCAGGCTGAACCGGAGACAATCGATTTAATCGAAAAAACCGCGAATTCCATTTATCTTTCCGCTGACTGCGCGATTGGCTACGAAGCTGCCAATATGGTGCTGGTCAGTGTCAGAGGCTTCCGCGAGGATTTTGAATCCCATGTCAAAAACGGCAAGTGTATGTGCCACTTTGACCGCCCGGTGCCCTGCGTTACCAGGTGCCCGGCAAATGTGGATATTCCCGGTTACATTGCTTTGGCGGCAGCCGGCAGACCGGAGGATGCTGTCAGGCAAATCCGCAAGGATAATCCGTTCCCGACTGCTTGCGCATTAATTTGCGAGCACCCCTGCGAGAACTATTGCCGCCGCCAGATGATTGATGACCCGATTAATATCCGCGGCATCAAGCGCTATGTGTGCGACAAAGCGGGCGAGGTGCCGGCACCCGCGTGCCAGCCTGCCACCGGCAAAAAGGTTGCCATTATCGGCGGCGGACCGAGCGGCTTAACCTGTGCTTACTATCTGCAGCTGATGGGGCACAAGACCACTGTCTTTGAAGAAAAGCAGTACCTGGGCGGTATGCTGCGCTACGGCATCCCGAACTACCGCTTGCCCAGAACCAGGTTGCAGGAGGATATTGACTGTATCCTTTCCACCGGTGTCGAGGTGAAGCTCAACACCAGAATTGATTCTCTCGAGCAGTTAAAGCAGCTGCGCGAGGATTATGATGCACTGTATATCGCTATCGGCGCACATAAGGATAAAAAGGTCGGTCTTGAAAATGAAGATGCCGAGGGCGTCATCTCGGCGGTTGATATGCTGCGCACGATTGGCGATGGCGAGTATCCCGACTACAGCGGCAAGAAAGTCATTGTCATCGGCGGCGGTAATGTGGCGATGGACTGCACCAGAACCGCAGTTAGAGCCGGTGCCGATAAAGTCAGCGTTGTTTACAGAAGAAGAATTGCCGATATGACCGCTCTTGAAGAAGAGATTTTCGGCGCGCAGGCAGAAGGCGCCGAGATATTGGAGCTTGTGGCACCTTCGCGCATTGAGAAGGGTGCCGATGGCAAGGTCAAGGGGCTGTGGGTGAAGCAGCAGATGATTAGCGAGTTCAGGCGCGGCAGACCGGCTCCTGCGGATGCCGGCGAGGAGGAATACCTCATTCCCTGCGATGTGCTTGTGGTCGCAATCGGTCAGGCGATTGATTCCGACCGCTTTGCGGAATACGGCTTGCCCCGCAAGTGGGACCAGATTGATGCCGATGGCTATGCCATGATTAAAGATATGGAAGGCGTTTTCTCCGGCGGCGACTGTGCGACCGGTCCTGCCACGGTAATCAAAGCGATTGCAGCAGGTAAAGCGGCTTCTGCGAATATTGATGAATACTTAGGCTATAACCACACCATTGAAAGCGGTGTGGAGGTACCGCCTGCGCGCATTTATGACCGCAAGCCCTGCGGCAGAGTGAATATGCGCGAGAAGGAAGCGGGCGAGAGAAATAACAACTTCGAGCCGTTTGAATACGGTATGAGCGATAAAGAGGCAATGCAGGAGGCTAACCGCTGCCTGCGCTGCGACCACTTTGGCTACGGCTGTTTTGAAGGAGGTAGGATTTTTAAATGGTAAATGTAACGATAAACGGTAAACAATTTGCCGTAAAAGAAGGCACTACTATCCTGGAAGCCGCAAATATGAACGGTATTTTGATTCCGACTCTTTGTTTCTTAAAGGATATCAATGAAATCGGCGCCTGCCGCATTTGTGTGGTCGAGATTGAGGGGATGGAGCGCCTTGCCGCCGCCTGCAACAATGCTGTGGAAGAGGGCATGGTGATTTATACCAATTCTCCGCGCGTGATGGCGGCGAGAAAATCCACCTTGGA
>ONWY01000292.1 GCA_900321665.1 uncultured Eubacteriales bacterium | reverse complement strand
CAATAACACTAGCGATTTCTTCGTCAGTTACTAAATTAAAATCAGTGCCTTTTGGAAAGAAAAAACGAATCATATCATTTGTGTTTTCATTTAGTCCTCTTTGCCAAGGAGAATGTACATCACAAAAGTATATTGTTGTTTGCAAGTCTTGTTCTATCTTTTCAAATTCAGCAAATTCGGATCCGTTATCCAGAGTAATTGTATGAATGTTATGGTCTATCTTTAACATACGAAAAGCTTTTGCAAAAGCTTTTCGTATGTTACTTGCATTGCGATTTTTGCATTTAACAGCCAACACAAACTTTGATTTTCTCTCAACAAGTGTTACCAGACAACTTTTTCCTTTTGCACCATACACCGTATCACCTTCCCAGTCTCCGAAACGGAGTTTTTGTTCTACAATCAGCGGTCTTTCGTGTATTGTGTGAATTGGATGAATTGTGGCACAATTAGTAGTGCTTTTGACTTGTCTTTTCCCTCGTCTGCGCAAATGTGTTTTTGGCGTAATATTAGCAAATTCGCCTCGCCGAACAGCTGAATATATTGTAGAAAAAGATATTTGGAAGCCTTTTTCGTTACATTTAGCTGCTATTGTTTCCGGCGGCCAATATTCACAAAGACATTGATTAATATACTTGTACAGATGAGGATTACTACTGATTTTTAGTTTTCTTTTACAATTGCGCCGTCGAATAATATACAGAGTTGTTGCTCGCCAAGCATTGTAATGATTTTTTCGTTTACTGTAATTTCTCTTGCAATTGCTCGAATACTTTTATGCTCTTTTAAGCTTTGTTCTAGACATTTCCTTTCTTCTAGTGTAAAATGTGTGTATGACTTCATCGTTAATCTCCGTGTTATGTTTTTGTGGTAATTTACATTTTACACTTTGGTTGCGTTGAAGTCTATTTATTTTTTTGGTGTTGCACTTGCAATTATAATCCGCCCATCTCCCCTCATCAAGGGGCGACAAGAAGAGGTCAAATTGAACATCCAATTTACTTTCATCAATAACTAATAGAGCGAAGCGGAACGAGTGCGGGTGTCCCGCCCTTCACTCTTCACTCTTCTCTCTTCTCTCTTATTTAAGCGAACAAAGTGAGCGGCTAAATTCTAATTTGGGAGCTCTACGAGCCCCGCAAATTAGAATTTACCATCACCACCCCTGCGCTGACCAGCGCCAGGCAAATCGCGCTGCGCGCGATATCCACCTGCTCCCCGAGCAGCAGTGCCGAGAGCACCACTCCGCCGATGGGGATGATAAAGCCGAACACCGCGATTTTGGAAACCGCGTTATATTTGAGCAAAATGCTCCACAAAGTGTAAGCCACCGCCGAAACGAGCGCCAGGTAGGCAATGCTTGCTCCGCCCGCGGGTGTAAAGGTAGAGAGCTTGCCACCGCATAGCGCACCGATTGCCGCCATTGCACAGCCGCCCAAAAAGAATTGCCAGCCGCTGAGCAGCGCCGGGGAATCGTTCTCGGAGAATTTCTTAATCAATACCGCGCTTGCCGCGTGGCTCGCGGCGGAAAGAAGCATAAACCCCTCGCCGGTCAAGTGAAAAGCAAGGTGCAGGTTTTTGAAATGGAGCACCACAATGCCGAGCAGCCCGAGCACGCAGCCGAGGGCTTTTTTCCAATGCATGCGGTCCTCCGAAAACACCGCCGCCGAGAGCAGCACGCAAAAGAAGGTGCCCGCTGCGTTGAGCACGCTGCCGGCGCTCCCCTCTATTTTCGCCAGCGAAAAATAAAACAAACCGTATTGCACCACGGTTTGCACCACCGCCAGGATGCCGATGTGCGCGCAGGTTTTCCCGCGCCGGGGCACGAGCGGCTTTCGGGCAATCAGACTCCCGAGCAAAATCACCAGCAGCCCCGCGAGCGCAAAGCGGCAGCCCGCAAAGAGAATTTGCGCCGCGTAATCCTCCGGCGCGATGTGAAAGTAAGCATAACCGCGCTTAATCACCGGAAAGGCGCTCGCCCATAGCACGCAGCACAGCACCGCCGCGGGGATATACACCGCCGGGCGCTGCAAATATTGCCCTATCTTCGCTTTTGATACTCTCTTTTTCATCGTCTTACCTTTTCTATGATAGTCCTAAACTTATTATAAGCGAGCGAAAAAAGGCTGTCAAGGGACAGCGCTCGCGCTGCGAGCAAATCAGGAGTGAGGAATGAGGAGTGAGGTGGCGAAGCAGCGGCACTGTATGCCGAACGATGTTGCCTGCGGCAAACGATGTTGCGCTATAGCGCAAATGAAGTTGCACTATGTGCAAACGATGTT
>ONWY01000201.1 GCA_900321665.1 uncultured Eubacteriales bacterium | reverse complement strand
TACTTTGAGCTGGATTGCAAGGTGTATATGGTAAAGGTGTCTTATGAGCAAAAGCCCTTCCGCCGCGAGGTGATGCGTGTTTACGGCGCTTCGGTTACTCCCTCACCCTCCAATACAACCGAAATCGGCAAAAAAATTTTGGCAGAGCACCCCGGCACCACCGGCTCGCTCGGCTGTGCGATTTCCGAGGCGGTTGAGGTGGCGGTTTCCAACCCCGGCTACCGCTATGTGCTCGGCTCGGTGCTCAACCAGGTTTTGCTGCACCAATCCGTTATCGGGCTTGAGACAAAAGCAGCACTTGATAAGTACGGTATTGAGCCCGATATCATTATCGGCTGTGCCGGCGGCGGTTCCAACCTGGGCGGCTTGATTTCGCCCTTTATGGGTGAAAAGCTGCGCGGCGAAAAGGATTACCGCATTATCGCAGTAGAGCCCGCTTCCTGCCCGAGCTTCACGCGCGGCAAGTTTGCCTATGACTTTGCGGATACCGGCATGGTCTGCCCGCTGGCGAAGATGTACACCCTCGGCTCCGATTTTATTCCCTCCGCGAACCACGCGGGCGGCTTGCGCTACCACGGCATGAGCCCGGTGCTCTCGCAGCTGTATGATGATGGCTTGATGGAGGCGGTTTCGGTCAAGCAAACCGAGGTCTTTGAGGCGGCGGAGCAGTTTGCCAGGGTAGAGGGCATTTTGCCCGCACCCGAAAGCTCTCATGCCATTCGCGTGGCGATTGATGAGGCGCTCAAGTGCAAGGAAACCGGTGAAGAGAAAACCATCGTGTTCGGCTTAACCGGCACCGGCTACTTCGATATGGTCGCCTATGAAAAATACCACGAGCACGATATGGAGGACTACATCCCCACCGATGAAGAGCTTGCCGCTTACGCAGCAAAGCTGCCGAAGGTAGAATAAAACAAAAATCCGGCATTTGTCAGAAATGCTATAGGTAAAATTGAAGAGTGAACAAGTAGGGGCTGTTTCAACAATTATGTTGAAACAGCCTTTCATCAAGGGGCGCCGAGAAGCGGGTAAATTGAGCATCATATTTACTTTCTTCTAATCTGACTACCCCTCAGTCGCCTTTGGCGACAGCTCCCCTGACAAGGGGCGCCGAGAAGAGGTTAAATTGAACATCATATTTACATTCATCGTAAATAGAGCGCCAGCGGAACGAGTGCGAGTGCCTCGCCCACAACTAAACACTACACCCTAAAAACTAAACACTAAAAACTGTTCGCTTCGCGAACCTGCCGACAGCCGACAGCCGACAGCCGACAGCCGACAGCCGACAGCCGACAGCTCGCCCTTTATTCTTATTTTTTATTTCTAATTTGCTCGCGTAGCGAGCTTACTTGACTATTTTTCCTCTGTGAAATATAATGTATATATTATTTTTTAGAAAGTTCAGTATCCTATGGAAAAAGAAAAAAGCACATTTTTTGCCGGCGTGAAGGCAGGCTTGCCCATTTGCTTCGGTTATCTCTCGGTGGCGTTTGCCTTCGGTATCTTTGCGCTGTCCTCCGGCTTGAGCCCGGTGCAGGCGCTGCTCATCTCCGCAACCAATGTCACCTCGGCGGGACAGCTTGCCGCGGTACCGATTATGGTTGGCGGCGGCACCCTCATTGAGCTGGCAGCCTCGCAGCTGATGATTAACCTGCGCTATGCGCTGATGTCGGTTTCTCTTTCGCAGAAGTTTGACAGCGCCTTTCGCTTGCGCGACAAGCTCATTATTGCTTTTGTGGTGACCGATGAGGTCTTTGCCGTTGCCTCCTCGCAGCCGGGCGAGGTCGATAAAAAGTATATGTACGGCTTGATTTTAACCCCCTTCCTCGGTTGGAGCGGCGGCACCATTTTGGGTGCGGTTGCCGGCAGCCTGCTGCCCGCGGTGGTGATATCCGCACTGGGCATTGCGATTTATGCCATGTTTATCGCCATCGTTATCCCTGTCGCAAGGGAGGATTATAAGACATTGATTTGCGTTGCCATTGCGGTGGTGCTCAGTCTGGCATTTCACTTTTTGCCGCTGCTGCGGGAGGTTCCCGGCGGCTTTGTGGTGATTATCTGCTCGGTGGCGGCGAGCGCTTTAGCGGCGCTGCTATTCCCGATTCATAGCGAAAAGGGGGCAGCGGAAGAATGAATTACCTTGCTTTTTTGCCCTATTTGCTTGTGATGGCACTTGTGACCTATGCCGTGCGCGCCATACCGCTTGTGCTGGTCAAAAAGAAGATTGAGAATACCTTTGTGCTCTCGTTTTTGCACTATATGCCCTATGCGGTGCTGAGCGTGATGACCGTGCCGGCGGTGTTTTCGGCAACCGGTAATGTGATTAGTGCCATAGTCGGTGTGGCAGTGGCACTTGTGCTGGCGTTTTTCAAGCGCAGCCTGTTGCTTGTGGCGGCAAGTGCCGCGGGAGCAGTGCTTGTTACCGAATTATTGCTGCGCTTTGTGTTTTAAAGGAGGCTGAGTGATGTATTTAAAAAAGAGAAGGCGCCATGGCGCGAGCGCGAAATACCGCGCCGAGATTGAGTCCTACATCAGTCGCTATTATAGCAGTGATGTCGGCTTTACCGCAAGCATGCCGCTTGAAGCGGCGGCACCTGCACCGCTTGAGAAGCAGAGCGCTGCAATGCCTTTGCCGCAGGAGGCACCGCAGGCGCAAGCACCGGCAGACTTTGCGCCGGAAACAAGCGCTGCGGCACCCGATAGCGCGCCTTATTGCGCGCAGGCACTGCCGGATGATTTGAGCGGCTACCTGCGGCGCGTGCGCGATGAATCCTTCGCACAAATGCTCTTTCGCAAGATTGATGAAAAGGGCATGAAGGATGCCGAGTGCTATAAAAAGGCAAATATTGATAAGCGCCTGTTTTCCAAAATTCGCTCCAATGCGCAGTATAAGCCGAGCAAGTCTACCGCCCTCGCGCTGATTATTGCCCTCGAGCTGCCCTACGAAGAGGCGTGCGAGATGTTGATGAAGGCGGGCTTTGCCTTTTCCCACGCCAGCAAGGCGGATTTGATTGTTGAGTATTATATCAAGCAGGGGATTTATGACCTGTTTGTGATTAATGAATCGCTTTATGACTTTGACCAACCGCTGTTGGGCAATGTCGGGTGAAGCGCGAAAGGCACTTTCGCGCTATGGCTCGCTTCGCGAGTGAATGTAGAATTGTGGTGGCGAAGCAGCGGCACTGTATGCCGAACGAAGTTGCCTGCGGCAAACGATGTTGCGCTATAGCGCAAATGAAGTTGCACTATGTGCAAACGATGTTTTGCTTCGCAAAAATTGCGGGAGGGAACACCCTCGCCTGTTCCGCTT
>ONWY01000202.1 GCA_900321665.1 uncultured Eubacteriales bacterium | reverse complement strand
AAGAGCACAAAGTAAGGCATTTTTACATATTAAGCTGCCGGACTATGAAAGCCCCTCGAGCGCACTTGTCAACATGTACCTTTCCGGTGCCTTCGGGTCAAATGCGGCTGATGTGAATGTGTATGCCGCTTCCGCGTTTTATGCGGTTGACCGCTATGCCAATTTTGTAACGAAATGGAAAAGCGCATACCTTAGCGGCACAGATATTATTGCTGACCGCTACACCACCTCCAATGCCATTTACCAGCTTGCAAAGCTTGATAAAAGCGAGTGGGATGCTTACTTGGAATGGCTCAGCGATTTTGAGTACCGCAAAATGGAAATACCGAAACCGGACAAAGTTATTTTTTTGGACATGCCCGTTGCTATCTCCCAAAAATTAATGAGCAAGCGCTATGAAGGTGATGAATCCAAAAAGGATGTTCACGAAAAAAACATAGCCTTTTTAATGCAGTGCCGCGAGGCAGCTTTGTACACAGCCGAAAAATGGGGCTGGCACGTTATCAATTGCGCAAGTGGTGACAGCCCGCGTAGCAGAGAAGAAATTCATCTTGAGATAATGAGCGCAATAGCGCGGTAGGAGTAAGTATGATTTATGTATTTTTAGCGGATGGCTTTGAAATTATCGAAGCCATGGCACCGGTCGATATGCTCGGCAGAGCCAAGTTAAATGTGAAAACAGTCGGTGTAGGCGGAAAGCGCGTTAAAAGCTCCGGCGGCATCGAGCTGACTGCCGATTTAGAAACCGATGAAATCATCACCGAAAATCTTGAAATGATTATCTTGCCCGGCGGTATGCCCGGCACACTTAACCTGGAAGCGGATGCCACGGTGCAAAAATATATTGAGTATTGCGCAGAAAATAACATTTACATCGCTTCTATTTGTGCTGCGCCGTCTATTTTGGCACACAAAGGCTTGTTGGATAACAAAACAGCGACATGTTTTCCGTCTTTTGCAGCCGACTTAAAGAGCGCTGATTACACCGGCGGCGGGGTGGAAACAGATGGTAAATACATTACTGCCAGAGGCGCCGGTGTGTGCATTGAGTTTGGCTTAAAGTGTGTTGAAGTGCTGACCGATAAATCCCAAGCAGATGATATTCGTGCTGCAATTCAAGCATAATTACCGATTTTAGCAATGACTGTGGAGGAACCCTATGTCCAATTATCATGATTACGACGATTTATTTGCTTCCTACGAGCGGCGCTCGATTGCAAAGAAAACCGATACCAATCATTCCTTAGCCGACAAACCGAAGTCTGCCGGCTACACATCGTCGTCTTCTTACAGCAAAACCAAAAGCGCTTCCGGCAGCCATGGGCTTGGTGCAGTGAAAAACAAGGCAAATTCTTTTGTGAAATCCGCAAAAGAAAAGGTGCCGAAGAATAAAACACCCGAAAAATCACAAAAGAAGTATTTCGGTAACTCATCTTATGAGCCCGCGCCGAAAAAGCGCGTGAAAAAATCCGCGGCTGTGGAGGAAGATGCCGCAAGTGTCAATTTCCACTATAATTCCACGAAAAGTGCCGCTTCCGAGTATTCACACGAGCGCAACGCGGACTTTGCAAACGCAACAAAAGATGATTACAGAAAGAAATATGAACGGCTCTCCAACGAGAGAAGCCGCGCGGCAAAGCCGGCTCGCATTAGCAAATCCGCTTCGGATAAAGCAGGCGAAAAATCCGCGAAGGGTGCGCGCAGCGGCAGCTTTAAAAAGACCTTAATTTTTCTCGTTTGTGTCATTGTTGCCACAACTGCCATGACCTTGATTTCCATTTCATGTGTCAATGATATTTTGGCAATCAATCGCCATAGTGAAAAAGCGGTGACACTTACCATTGATAAGCAGGTCGATACCAAAACCGTTATCAAAATGTTAAAAAACAACCATTTGATAAAGAATGAACTGTTTTGCAATCTCTTCGCCAAGTTTAAGGGATACTCCGATAATTATGAAACCGGTGTATTCTATCTGAAACAGGATATGGGCTTAGAAGGGATGATTATGGCGCTCAAAGCCACCAATCAAACGGATGAGACAATTTCCATCAACTTCCCGGAAGGCTTTAGCATTATGGATATTGCCAAAAAGCTCGAAGCGAACGAGGTCTGTAAGGCAAAAAACTTTATCGATACCCTTGAAAACTATGACTTTGATTATGATTTCCTGCCAAAGAGCTTAAAGGCAGATAAGCGCAAGTATCAATACATGGAAGGGTATTTGTTCCCGGCAACCTACGAGTTTTATATCGGCGAAAGCCCTTCAAATGTCATTAAAAAGATGCTCGATGCATTTAAAGAGAATGTTTACACCGATGAATTTAAGACAAAAGCCGAAGCCTTAGGCTACACGACTGATGAAGTCATTACCTTCGCTTCCATTATTCAGCGCGAGGCTGCCAACAGCGAGCAGATGGGTGACATCGCTTCCGTTCTTTACAACAGATTAAATAATTCCGGCACCTTCCCGCGCTTGGAATGTGACTCAACTACCGACTTCTTAAATAAAGATGTAAAAGCATTTTTGAAGTTGTACCCCGATAAGGGCACGATTGACTATTTTGCTCTTTATTATAACACTTATAACAATTCGTTTGACGGTTTGCCGGCAGGTGCGATTTGTAATGCCAGCACCGATGCGGTGGAGGCGGTTTTAAATGTGGAATCTTCGCCTTATTATTACTTCTTCCACGATTCATCAAGCGAAATTCACTTAGCAACGACCCTTTATGAGTTTGAATCATTAAAAAATCAATATGGAGTTAATGAATAAACAAGTAGAATTATTATCACCTTGCGGAGATTATGAAAGATTGGTACTCGCATTAGAGTATGGAGCAGATGCCGTCTATTTAGGCGGCAATGCTTTTACTATGAGAGCGGCGCCGAAAAATTTTAGCGATGAGGAATTGACAAAAGCGGTTTCTCTTGCCCATTCCATGCATAAAAAGGTGTATTTAACCTGCAATGTGTTTGCCCATTCCGCTTCATTAAAAGCACTGCCTGATTTCATTGCAAGAGCGAGAGATGCCGGGGTGGACGGCTTCATTATTGCTGATTTGGGCATTTTAAAAATTGCAAAGCAGGTAGCGCCGCGGGTGCCCGTTCATATTTCCACGCAAGCAGGTATTACCAATTATGAAGCCGCGCGGTTTTATCAAGACTTAGGTGCCACGCGTATCGTGCCCGCAAGGGAGCTTTCCTTAGATGAAATTGCCGATTTGCGCGCAAAAACCGATAAAGAGTTGGAAATTGAGTGTTTTGTGCACGGGGCT